>JANNFM010000441.1:0-15059 GCA_031379795.1 Alphaproteobacteria bacterium | reverse complement strand
GAGCGTTCGCCCTTCTCCCCTTGTGGGAGAAGGTGGGCCGCGCGAGCGGCTCGGATGAGGGGTCGCGCGGCGATTCTTCCAGTAAAACAGGGTGTAATTCTGTGAGGGGAATCGACCCCTCATCCGACCTGCTGCGCAGGCCACCTTCTCCCACAAGGGGAGAAGGGCGAACGCTCAGCTCGTTGATATTTATACAGTTTCGACCATGTGTGAATCCGATAGCCGCCTTGCGGGGAGGTCAGGCGTTGAGATTTGACGCGTCGCTCCGGGTATTGCCGTCAGAAACCTGACGCCTCCCCCTAGCGCCCCTTCGGCGGGGTCGCGGGGTTGAGGAAGTCCTGGGCTTCGAAGCCCTTGGGCGCGGCGACTTCGACGATGGCCTCGGGGCGGTTGTCGTATTCCATACGCAGGGCCCGGGTGATCACCGCGTGCATGGCGTAGAGGGTGGTGATGTAGGTGAACTCGAAGATCTCCTCGTCGCTCCAGAAGGTCTTGAGCTTGTCGATCACCGCCAGCGGCGTGCGGCCGTCGCCGGCGGTGAGGCAGTCGGCGTAGGCCAGCACCGCGCGCTCCTGGTCGTTGAAGACGTCGGAGACGGCCCAGTGGGGGACGGCGGCGATCTTGTCATCGGAGACGCCGAGCGCGCGGAGCGACTTGCAGTGTTGTGAGAACACGAACTGGCTGGATTTCACCCAGCCGGCGCGGGTCTGGCCCAGTTCGCGCAGCACCGGGTCGATCTTGCGCTCGGGGTGCCGGTAGACGGCGAACCCGTCGACGGCGTGCTTGAAGATGTCGGGGGCCAGTGCAAAGACCGTCCACCAGTCGCCGGGCGTGCCGGTGGCGGTGCCGGGCTCAGCGACCGGGTCGCGGCCGGTGCCGAACAGGGCATCGTAGTAGCGGTTGATCACTTCGGAGGTGACCTCGGCGCGGGGCACCTGACGCAGAACGGGCATGGGAAAATCCGGGGCTAGAGGTTAGGTCGTTGTCGGCACCTGACCACGCCGTGTGGGCAAGGCCAAGCCGGGAGCGCGCATGTTTGACGACAGCGACCTGATGGCGGGCGTGGATCGGCAGTTCATCGGCTTGCCGTCGCCCACCTCGCCGCGCGCGGGGGCAGGCGGGCATCCGTGTCAGGGCGTCTACACGACGCCGCGCGGCCAGCGGCCCCGGACCGCCTTTATCGCCACCCATTACAATGTGGATTTTGCCGAGCACTATATCGCGCCCTGGCTGGCGACGCGGGGTTACGGGTTTCTGGGCTGGAACACCCGGTTTCGCGGGGCCGAGGACATGTTCCTGCTGGAACATGCGGTGCTGGATATCGGGGTCGGGATGCGCTGGCTGCACGAGCAGGCGGGCGTGGAGCGGATCGTCATCCTGGGCAACTCCGGCGGCGGGTCGCTGATGGGCGCCTATCAGGCCGAGGCGATCCAGCCGACGTTGGGGGACCTGTTGCGCGGGGCGGGGCTGGCGGCGCTGCACGCGTTGCCAAAGGCCGACCTCTATGTGTCGCTGAACGCGCATCTGGGGCGACCCGATGTGCTGACCGACTGGATGGACGCCTCGGTGACGGACGAGACCGATCCGGTGGCGACGGACGAGAGTCTCAATCCGTTCAATCCCGAGAACGGCCCGGCCTATGCGCCGGAGTTCATCACCCGCTACCGGGCCGCACAGCGGGCGCGGAACCAGCGGATCACCGACTGGGCCAAGGGCGAGCTGGCCCGGTTGAACGCAGCGGGGGTTCCGGACAGGCTGTTTCCGCTGTTCCGCTGCTGGGGGGACTTGCGCATGATGGACGGGAGCATCGACCCGTCGGAGCGCCAGACGCCCATGTGCTATCGCGGCCATCCGGCGGTGGCCAATCGCTCGCCCAGTATCGGACGGGCCAATACGCTGAAGACCTGGCTGTCGATGTGGAGCCTTGAGACCTCGCGGTGTCGGGGGCCGGAGCAGCTGGCGAAGTTCGACTGCCCCAGTCTGGTGGTGCAGGGCATGGCTGACACCGGGGTCTTTCCCAGTGATGCCCACAAGGTTTTCGACAGCCTGGGCGTGGCTGACAAGCAACTGGCGCTGATCAAGGGCGCGCACTATTTCGAGGATAGTCGGGAAGAACGTGAGGCGATGGTCGACCTGATCTGTGGCTGGGTGGAGGCGCGGGTATGACGGGCGGGGCTCTTCCGAAGGCGATGCTGATCGATCTGGACGACACGATCCTGGCAGCTGGTGAGCGGCCCGTCGTGCTGCTGCAGATCGCCCGGGAAATGGCCGCGGACCTGGCGTCGCATCTGCCGCAGGACGTCGCGGACCGGCTGGAGGCAGCCCTGGAGGCGTTCTGGTCCGATCCGGTCCGGCACAAGGTGGCGCGGTTTGGGGTGACCGAGGCGCGGCGACAGGTGATGGTCGAGGCGTTTCGGGCGACGGGCTCGCCGGTGCTGACGGACGATCTGGCCCAGCGGTTTGCGGCGCGGTTCAACGCCGTGCGCGATGAGATCACCACCTTGTTTCCCGGGGCGATCGAGGGGTTGGAAGGCCTGAGGGCGCGGGGCGTGAAGCTGACCCTGATCACCAACGGCGGGGCCGACACCCAGCGGGCCAAGATCGCGCGGTTTGACCTTGAGCCCTGGTTCGACCACATCCAGATTGAGGGCGAAGCGGGCTTCGGCAAGCCCGAGGAACAGGCTTACCGTCATGCGATGGCGATGCTGGGGACCGAGCCGCACGAGACCTGGATTGTCGGCGACAATCTGGAGTGGGAGGTGGCGACGCCGCAACGGCTGGGCCTGACCGGCGTCTGGGTGGATGGCTACGGCCGAGGCCTGCCGGCGGGCAGCACGGTGCGGCCGGACAGGATCATCCGGTCGCTGAGCGAGTTGTTGCCCTAGCAGGCTGTTGGGGATCTGCGGCGAGGGCAATGTGGCTTCCCCCAGTGAGGGGGAAAGCGGCCCGATGCGCGAAGCGCGAGTGGCCGATGGGGGAAGTTTATGCGCCGAGGCCGGTTCGTGCGTTGAATTCCCCGCCCTGTACGAAAATGGACACTTCCCCCATCGGCGACTGGCCCCTGCGGGGCTTCGCGCCGTTTTCCCCCAACGGGGGAAGCCTTGGGGCTGCCGGGTCGGTGACATTGCGAGATTCGGCCGGATTAGGCTTCTGTCGACCGCCGATGATCGCTATCTCTGCCGGTGAAACCTTGGAGTGACCTTGATGGCCGTGACCTCGAATATTCTTGCTGCCGCGGCCCTGCTGACTGGACTGGGTGGCAGCGCGTGCGCCCAGCAAACAGGCGTCGAGGCCAGGGCGCCGGTCACCGCCTACAAGCCCGCGTTTGCTGGACAGACCCGGGCGCCGGAACAGAAGCTGGGGGTTGCCTTCCAGACGACGGTGGTGGCCGAGGGGCTGAAGCATCCCTGGTCGCTGGCCTTGCTGCCCGATGGCCGGATGCTGGTGACCGAGCGGATCGCCGGGACGCTGCGGATTGTGGGCAAGGATGGGACCCTGTCCGAGCCGGTGACGGGGACGCCCGCCGTGATGTCGCGCGGGCAGGGCGGCCTGCTGGACGTGGTGCTGGACCCGGCGTTCAAGACCAACCGGCTGATCTATCTGAGCTATGCCGAGCCGCAGGCCGACGGGACCAACAACACCGCTGTGGCGCGGGGCAAGCTGGTCGAAGGGGCCACGCCCAGCATTGAAGGCCTGACGGTGATCTACCACCAGCGCCCCTCGCTGGCCTCGCCGCTGCACTTTGGCTCACGACTGGTGTTCGCCCGGGACGGCAAGCTGTTCATCACTCAGGGCGAGCGCTCGATCCTGGCGGGACAGCGGCAGGCGCAGGACCTGGCCAGCGGGCTGGGCAAGATCATGCGGATCAACCCGGACGGCACGATCCCCAAGGACAATCCCTTTGTCGGCCAAGCCGACGCGCAGCCGGAAATCTGGACGCGGGGCAACCGCAACGTCCAGGCCGCGACGCTGCATCCTCAGACCGGCGAACTGTGGGAAGTGGAGTTCGGTCCCCAGGCCGGTGACGAGATCAACATCGCCCGCAAGGGTAAGGACTACGGTTGGCCGACGATTTCCTACGGGGTCAACTATGGCCCGGCCAAGGCGCCGATTACGGGCGGCGAAACGCAGCGGCCCGGCATGGAGCAGCCACTCTACTATTGGGACCCGGTGATCGCGCCCTCAGGGATGATCTTCTACACGGGCGCCCTGTTTCCGAAGTGGAAGGGCAGCCTGTTCGTCTCGGGCTTCCAGCCCCAGGGCCTGCCCGGCGGCAATATCACGCGCCTGACGATCAAGGGCGAGCGCGTGGTCGGCGAGGAGCGGCTGGATATGCCGGGCGCCTTGTGGCGCGACATCCGCCAGGGGCCAGACGGGGCGATCTATCTGCTGAAGGGCGGGGCGGTCGGCAGGATCGTCAAGCTGACTCCGAAGGGGTAGGGGGCGGCTGCCGGAGCCGGAGACACGATGACCACCGCCCGCATCATCGCCGAGGCCTATCGCTGGCAGCGGCGGCTGGGACTTGATCCCGTCGAGGCTCCCGGCTGTCACATCGTGGCCGATCCGGTGCACCCGAATGTCTGGGACGCCAATCACGCCGATGAGGTGACGGCGCAGACCCGCGCTGAAATCGACGCCGTGTTTGCGGCCATGGACCGGCATCTGGGACACACGACCTGGCGGGTGGTTCATACGGATGGCTTCACCTCCGAGGCGTTTCTGGCGAGGCTCCTGCTTGACGGTTTCGAGGAGCGCTCGGTGACGATCCAGATGGCGCTGGACGGCGAGATCACGGATCGCGGCGCGGACGTCGAATTGCGTCCCGTGATCGATGAGGCGGACTGGCAGACCCTGCTGCAACTGGTGCTCCTGGACCATGCGGAGGGGCACCGCACGAGCGGTCTTGAGGTGTCGCCGGAGGTCAGCGCAGGCCTTGTGGCGGGCTACCGCGCCAAGAGCCACGCCAATCACTTCCACCTGGTGATGCAGAACGGGGCGCCGGTCGCCTATGGTGCCTATGCCGCCGCGCCCAACGGTGCCGGGATGATCGAAGACCTGTTCACCCTGCCCTCGGCCCGACGCCAGGGCCTTGCGACCGGCCTGATCGCCGCGTTTGCCGATCGACTGCGCGTGGCGGGTTGCCACACGATCTTTCTGGGCGCGCTGGCCTCCGAGCAGCCCAAGCACCTGTACGCGCGCCTGGGATTCCGGCCCGTGTCGCTCGCAAGGTCCTGGGTGCGGGACCTCGGGCGGGCCTGACCGCGCGCTACCCCAACGCCGCGTAGACGATCTTCTGGAACATCGGGCCACCGATCCGGGCCGTCGGACGCTGGCCTTGCATGGCGGTGACCGCTTCGGGGCCCAGCGGCATGCTATCCTGGATCAGGTAAATCAGGATCATGTCGTGGGTCGGGTCGGCCTGCCACCAGGTGCCGAAGGCTCCCGGCCAGCCAAATGCGCCTTCGGCGCCCGCGCCCATCCACTGGTGCATTTCGGCGTTCAGGATCATCGACAGCCCCAGGCCGAAGCCCTGGCCGATCCAGAAGGGCATGCCCATGAAACCGTGGCCGCGTTGTTCGTCGGTGAGGCGATTGGCGGCCATCAGGTCAATGGTCTCGGATTTGACCAGACGTACGCCGTCGACCTCGCCGCCGCCCAGCATCATCCGGGCAAACTTCAGGTAGTCATCAGCCGAGGAAATCAGACCGCCGCCGCCGCCCTCGTAGGCGGGCGGGGTCGGGCTGTGGGGGAACGAAACGTCCTTCAGCGCGCCTTCCAGCGGCGCCTGGTACAGTTTGGCCAGCCGCGCGCGCTTCTCCGGCGGCACCCAGAAGCTGGTGTCGACCATGCCCAGGGGGCCGAAGATGCGGGCCTGAAGCGCCTCGCCCAGCGGTTTGCCGTCGATGCGGGCCACCAGGAACCCCAGCACATCGGTGGCGTGGCTGTAGTGGAACCGCTCGCCCGGCTGATAGGTCAGCGGCAGCTCTCCCAACGCCTTCAGCCAGGCGTCCGGCGTCATCGTGTTGGCGAGCGCATTGCCCAGCTTTTCCTCGTGGGCATAGGCGATGGGGCCCATGGAGGTGAAGCCGTAGGCCAGACCCGAGCGGTGCGTCAGCAAGTCCTCGACCGTGATATCGCGCGCGGCGGGCACAGTGGCGTCGACCGGGCCGGTCGGGTCCTTCAGCACCTGCATGTTCGCCAGTTCGGGCAGCCACTTGGTCACTGGATCGCTGAGCTGCAGCTTGCCCTCCTCGACCAGCATCATCACTGCGATGGAGGTCACCGGCTTGGTCATGGAGGCGATGCGGAACAGGGTGTCGCGGGTCATCGCCGCGCCGCCTTCGATGTCGCGGTGGCCAAGGGTGTTGACCTGGACCACCTCACCCTTGCGCCAGACCAGGGTGACCGCTCCGGACAGGCCGCCTTGATCGATCAGCCCCTGAATGGCCGGTGCCACCTGGGCCAGAGCCTCAGCGTTGAAGTCCGTCGGGGCCTGGGCAGCGTCCATGAGGTGTCATCCTGTGATCGGTTTGGGCGCATAGCGCCGGGCCGGCGGGGTGCCGTCAAGTGGCCGTAGCGGCGCCTGCATCGAATGCGGGGGGTGATCCGTAGAGAAAAGGATCTGATTGTCATTGTCTGGTCGCGCTGCTGACCGTAACGAGGACCCATGCCGACACCCCGTTCCGCCGTCCGTCTGACACTTGTCGCCGCCCTGGCGACGATGAGCGCGGCTTGCACGCCGCTTGGCCTGTTTGCCACACTCTCGCCCAAGGACCCGGCGACGCGGGTGTCCCGGGGCGAGGCCTATGGCTCAGACCCCCGCCAGACGCTGGATGTCTATGTGCCACGCGGGGCCAGGGGTGACGCGCCGATGGCGGTGTTTTTCTACGGCGGCTCGTGGGATTCCGGACGGCGGCAGGATTACAACTGGGTCGGCCGGGCGATGGCGTCGCGGGGCTTCGTGACCGTGGTGGCCGACTATCGGGTCTATCCGGGCGTGCGCTATCCGACCTTCCTCGAGGACGGCGCCCAGGCGGTCCGCTGGACCGTGGACAACGCTGTGCGGCTGGGCGGCGACCCCCGGCGCCTGGTGCTGCTGGGCCACTCGGCGGGCGCTTACAATGCGGTGATGCTGGGCGTGGATACGCGCTACCTCAAAGCTGCCGGCGTCGACCCCGCGTCGGTCAAGGCTGTCGCCGGTCTGGCCGGTCCCTATGATTTCCTGCCCTTGAACGACAAGGTCACCAACCGGGTCTTCGGGCAGGCGTCGGACCTGGCAGGCACCCAGCCCATGGCACATGTGGGGCGCACCAGCCCGCCGGCCTTTCTGGCCACGGGCGACAAGGACAATACGGTCTGGCCCAAGAACACCAAGGCGCTGGCCGCCCGCTATCGCGAGGCCGGCGCTGTTGTGGAAGAGCGCCACTACGCCGGTGTCGATCACGTCAGGATCGTGCTGGCCCTGTCGCGACCCTTGCGGGGCGGCGCGCCGGTGCTGGACCAGATGGCAGATTTCCTGAAACGTCACGCCGATTGATCCGGCATTGATCAAACCGGTGGAACGGGAACCGGGATAGAAGCCTCGACAGCTTCGGGATGCGTCGAAAAGGGTTTGCGTCATGTCCGCACAGTTCAGGTCGGTGAGCGCGCTCGGCTTTGTGGTCACCCTGGGCCTCACGGCCTGCGCGCCCGACGCGCCGCCGGGCGTCGACCGCGATCAGCTGGATGCTGCGGTCTCCAGGGCGATCGGCGACCCCGCCACCTGCGTGATGATCGGCCAGGCCGGATCGGGGCGGCTGCTCTATCGCTACAACACCGCCACGGCCTGTGACCGGGAGCTGCCGGCCTGTGATGCAGCCGGGGTCACAAAGCTCGCCGCCGTGCTGAAGGTGACCGCCCAGACCCGCCAGCCCCGAGCGCTCAGCTGCAACAGCACCTCGGACGCCTCTCGTGGCGTCGGCTGGGCCTCGGGACCCATCGCGGGCACCGATCTGGTCTACGCTGCGATGATGGAAGGCGAGCGGGCATTTCCCGGGCGAATGATGGCCGACCGTCTCGCCGGCGCCTTTCGCAAGGCCAAGGTCAGCCGCTAGCGCTGGCGTCGGGCGTCAGGGCTGCTAGCTTTGAGGCCCCAAGATCCGGAGTCCCAGACGTGGCCCAGGCTGTTCTCGAGTGCGTGACCAAGAGCGCGCGTCACACGACGTTCTATCTCGCCTCCGGGCCCGAGACCGGGACGCCGATCATCTTCGTGCACGGCTGGCCCGAGCTCTCGATCTCCTGGCGTCATCAGCTGCCGGTGTTCGGCGGTCTGGGCTTTCACGCCATCGCGCCGGACATGCGTGGCTATGGCCGATCCAGCATCTACGGCCGGCACGAGGACTATTCGCAGGAAGAGATCGTCGCCGACATGATCGAGCTGCTGGACCACCTGGGTGCCGAGAAGGCGATCTGGGTCGGCCACGACTGGGGCGCGCCGGTTATCTGGTCGCTGGCCCAGCAGTATCCGGAGCGGTGCCATGCCGTGGCGGCGCTTTGCGTGCCCTACATTCCCGACGGGTTCGCGCCGGAAGCCGTCGTTCCACTGGCAGACCGCGCCATCTATCCAGCGGCGACGTTCCCCGCCGCCCAGTGGGAGTACATGTACTTCTACCGTGAGAATTTCTCCGCCGCCTGCGCCGGATTTGAGGGCGATGTGCGCGCGACGGTGAAGCTGCTGTTCCGCGCTGGCTCGCCTGAAGGGCAGGGGCAGCCGTCGGCCACCGCCTTCACCCGCGCCAATGGCGGCTTCTTCGGACCTGGCGGCCATGCGCCCGACATGCCCCGCGACGAGAGCGTGCTGACGCTCGAGGACGAGAACCGCTATGTGGAAGGCCTCACCCGCAACGGTTTCTTCGGCCCCGACAGCTGGTACATGAACGGCCCGGCCAACATGGCCTACGCCGCCCGGGCGACCGCCCGCTCGCATCTGTCCATGCCGGTGCTCTTCGTCCACGCGGCCTATGACTACACCTGCGCCACCCTGAACAGCCGCATGGCGGACCCGATGCGGGCACACTGCACCGACCTGACCGAGGCGACCGTCCACTCCGGCCACTGGATGGCCCAGGAGAAGCCCGCCGAGGTCAACGCCGCGCTCGCCAGATGGCTGGCGGCGCGGCTGCCGGACCTGTGGCCGAAAACCTGACCGTCACCGGGTCAGTTCATAGACCGCCGAAATGTCGATCCGGACACTGAGTTCGCCGCCCGAGACAGGCGAGGCGTCCTCGGCCTTGCCGCGCATGGCCATGGTCACCATCGGCATAGGCGGCTGCGGCGCGTATCCGCCGCCTTCGCTCAGGGTGACCAGCCGCAGGATGCGATAGCCCGTGGCCCGGGCATAGAGGTCGGCCTTGGCGCTCAGGGCGCGTACGGCGGCCTCCCGCGCGGCGGTCTCTGCCGCTGAAGGGTCGGACAGGCCAAAGCTGATCCCGTTCACCTGATTGGCACCCGCGTTCACGGTGGCATCCACGGCGGCCCCCAGCTTCTTCAGATCGCGCACCACCACGGTCACCTGGTTCGACACCTGATAGCCGATCAGCACCGCCGGCTGGTTTTCCACATAGCGATACTGCGGATTGACGCTCAGGTTCGAGGTCTGGATGTCTTTCTCGGCGATGGCGGCCTTTTTCAGCGTGGCCATGACCGCCGTCATCCGCGTGGCGTTGGCCGCCAGGGCCTCGGCGGCGGTCTTGCCTTCGGTCATCACGCCCAGGCTGATGCTGGCCATGTTGGGCGCGACGCGGGTTTCACCCGTCGCCGACAGATTGAAAGTCGTGGCCTTGAACATCGTGTCCGCCGCCGTCGGCGTGGTCTGGGCCATGGCGACAGGCGCGGCTGCCGTGGTCGTCAACGCCATGCCGAGGGCGGCTGCATGCATCAGGGTCTTCATCGGTGTCTCCAGTCCAGGGTCGGACACCAGACCCTCGCAAATCCCGGATGAACGCAAGCTTTAAGCGACGTGCAGCCCATGCTAACGCCGTGCCCGCGCTGCAGGGGCCTGTAGCTCAATGGTTAGAGCCGGCCGCTCATAACGGTCTGGTTGCAGGTTCGAGTCCTGCCGGGCCCACCAGCAGCGTTCTACGGAGTTGTTTCCTCACAACTCTCTGAGCAAAAACAGCTTCTCAGAACGGCCTGTGACACATTACCGTGGCACAATGGGCGAGAACGAGTTGGCCAAATATCCCGGTCTGCACCTTCGCGGCAGCACCTACTATGTGCGCAAGCGCGTGCCGGTGGACCTCGCGCACATTGAGAAGCGCGAACAAATTCGCCTTAGCCTCGACACTTCCGAAAAAAGCGTCGCGGTACGGCGTTACCCCGCCAAGCTTGCGGAAATCGAGCGGACATTCACCGTCCTGCGGGCGGCGCTGTATGAACAGGGCCGCGTCGGCGGGCCGCTTGAGACCGGAAGGTTTCCGTGGCGCACTAACACCCCTTGAGGGCATTCCCTGGAGCCCAGGCGCGGATTTGCTAGGGATCGAAGTGCAGCGCGAGGCGGTAGAGACGTTCATGAACCGCGCAAACGGCGTGGCGCTGGCAGAGTTCGTAGAGGTTGAAAGCGGCAAGCGCGCAGATCGCCCAAAGCTGCGCGAAGCGCTAGCCGTATGTCGCCGTGAGCAGGCGACCCTGCGGGCCGGGGAGACCTATCGGGTGATCGCGGTCATGGAGTTTGGCTGCCCCTGCGGACGGCCCGACTCTCTGCTCGATGTGGGCGTAGATTTCGCGTGGTGCCAGACACGCTTCCGCCTGCTGCCCAAGCCCAAGGCCCAGACCCGGACGCGCCGGGTTGCGGCGCCCCGGGAGAAGGAAACGGTGCGCTGAACCGCCGATGCCGGCAGGGCTATCGCATGGGGCAGGCCTTGGGTGGGTACGCGCATCAGCGCTCAAGTCCAGCCGCAGAGATCGCAGACCTGACGAGGACGCTTCCGGCGTGATCGATCCGCGGGGCGGACACCTCCCGAAAGTGGCGAACTCGCCTTATGGGGGACCGAATGTGGCAAACTCGCCTTATGGGGGAACAGGCTTTTGCCGGCCGGAATATCGTGGTTAAGTTTCGATGAGCGGCGGTCGCAGGGACCGTGACCGTTCGTGCTGGGGGTTAACGGATGAACTTTCGATCGACACTTGGAATTCTTTGCGGCGCGGTTCTGGCGGCGGGTTCGCTGGGTATCGCCCAGGCGCAGGCCGGCGGGCGGCTGCTGCTGACCGGCACTGACGGCTGGGAGCTGCACGGCGACACCGACTACGCGCAACAGGTCGCGGCGCTGCTAGGCCCGAGTATCGCGTTCCTGAATGACTATGGCATTACGGGCGCCGCGACGGTCGCCGGCGTCAATGTGTTCGGCATCAACTCTCTGCCCGCTTCGCTGGCCGGCTTCACCGGCCTCAACATCGCTTCGCCCGGCAGCTGCTGCAGCGACCCGATGGACAATCCCGGCATGGGCATCTCCGCCAACATCGGCATGCTGACCAGCTTCCTGGCCGGCGGCGGCAACATCTCGATCGCTGACTTCGCCGGGCGTCCCGAATGGACCCCGCTGCTGGGCTTCGATCCCAGCGCCGGCATCCTTTCCGGCGTGGGTGACGCCACCTGCGCGGACCCGGGCGTCTCCACGGCAGCGGGCGTCGCGGCCGGCTTCACCGGCCAGAGCGGCAGCGGCACCTACAACTCCGGCTGCTTCACGCACCAGGTGTTCGACAAGACCTTCTTCGCCGCCCACGGCTTCACCTCCCTGATCGACGACGGCAGCAACTCGTATGGCTTTGACGGCTCGGTCGTGCTGTCGGCCGGCGGCGTGCCGGAACCCAGCTCCTGGGCGCTGATGCTGACCGGCTTCGGCCTGGGCGGCATGGTCCTGCGTTCGCGCCGTCGCGCGGTCGCCTAAGCCTTACGTCCGACTTCTGAACGACGCCGTCGCCCACCGGGCGGCGGCGTTTTTCTATGGGCGTCGGGGGACTTCACACCGCGGTACTGAGGCCGCGCCGCGCCAGCGCTTCGCCCGATCGGATTGAATCAATCTGATCGGGCGAGGTTCTGGGTCTCCGTCTAGGTTTTCAGTCCCGAGGTCAAGTGGACCGGATCGAGCCGGAAGCGGTGAGGTTCGTTGGCCCAGGCCGTACAGATGGCTTCGTAGGGTGTGAGGCCGCGTAAGGTCTTCAGCCGCCTGGCGAAGTTGTAGCCGTCCAGGAAGGCGGCGAGGTGCTCTTCGCGTTGGCGGTGGTTCTCGTAGTGATACCGCCGGATGGTCGCTTCCTTCAGCGTCCTGTTCATCAACCAAACACTTCGAACTCCGCGCCACCGCGTTTCCACACACCCTCCACCCATTGCAGGCATTGACGCACCGCAAGATTTGGGCACGCCTCGTTGCTCGTTGCTGTCCGGGTGTAGGTTCGTGTCCGCCCTAGGGGCACAGCTTGGTCGCTTCCCAACTGTGACACATACCTGTACCACAGTGCCCGTGCCCAGAGACACTAAGTAACTGTTTTTGCTAGAGACGGGGAGGGGATGGTTAATTTCCTGCCGGGCCCACCAGCCACCCTCGACGGGTTGCGCCTTGCCGCAGGTCGGTTCAGATTGCGAAATACGGTATGCTGTCCGTCCGCGTGAAAGCGAGGTAGGGTGGCGAAACGCGGCGCAATGGGGCTTGATCCCGGTGCCTGGGGGAGACGAGCGGATGAGTCTGGCGATCAAAAAGCAAGGTGCGGGACTGGTGGTCCTGGCCGCGGTTCTGGGTCTGTCGGCCCTGGTGACCCTCGCGTGGAACCCGGCCCAGGCCGACGCACCCGTCGCAGCGCCGCAGATGGTCGATGACTTCCGGTTGCCAGACCAGAACCTGCTGGGTCGCCAGCTGTACCGGCTGGGTGACGCCAAGGCCGTGGTCCTGATCACTTATGCCAGTGGCGACGCCGCGATCCGCGCCGACGCCAAGGCCTATGCCGCGCTCCAGGCCACCTACAAGGCTAAGGGCGTTGAATTCATGATGCTGGCCTCGCGGATTGGCGAGACCCGGCCCAAGGTCATCGCCGACACCAAGGCGGCCGGCATCGATATGCCGATCCTGTTCGACTATCAGCAGATCATCGGCGAGAGCCTTGGCGTGTCCCGGGCCGCCGAAGTCATCGTCATCGATCCGCGCACCTGGACGGTCTCCTATCGCGGTGCCGCCACGGGTGCGGGCGGCGAGACCTGGGCCAAAGAGGCCATCGACGGCCTGGTGGCCGGTCGCAAGGTCTCCATGGCCGCCAACGCTGCGCGCGGTGCGGTCATTGCGTTCCCGGAACGGGCGAAGGCGGCCAGCTTCGCCAAGATTTCCTACGCGAAAACCATCGCCCCGATCGTCCAGGCCAAGTGCACCGGTTGTCACCAGCCGGGTGGCATCGGGCCGATGCCGCTCAACAACTACGAGCAGATCAAGGGCTTCTCGCCGATGATCCGCGAGGTGCTGCGCACAAACCGCATGCCCCCCTACATGGCCGACCAGACCGTTGGCCATTTCATGGACGATGACCGGCTGAGCCCGGACCAGATCAAGACGCTGGTCCACTGGGTCGAGGCCGGCGCGCCACGCGGCGCAGGCGAGGATCCGCTGGCCAAGGTGAAGTTCCAGGCGCCGGAATGGCCGCTGGGCAAGCCCGACGTCGTCGTCGAAATCCCGGCCGCAAAGATCGCCGCCACAGGCGTGATGGAATATCAGCGCCCCGTCGTGAAGAACGTCATGACCGAGGGCCGCTGGATGAAAGCCACCACTTTCCGCGTCACCGACCGGCAGGTGGTGCACCACATCCTGACCGGGGTGGTCGAGGGCGAGGCCACCGAGGGCCGGACCGCGTCGGAGGCCGAGTGGGGCGCCTCGCTGGGCGGCTATGGTCCCGGCCGCGGCTCCAACCTGCAGCCCGCTGACACCGGCGTGTGGATTCCGCCCAGCGGCGGTATCGCCTTCCAGAATCACTACACGCCCTATGGTCGCGAGACCGTCGAGAAGACCCAGATGGGCGTCTATTTCTATCCCAAGGGCCAGGAGCCGAAGTACGTCCTGCGCACCTTCGGAATCTTCGACTTCACGATAGCAATTCCGGCCGGCGAACCGTTCCATCCCGAGGTGGCCTCGGTCGAGCTGCCCAAGGACGCCATCATCTACGGCCTGACGCCGCACGCGCACCATCGGGGGGGCTCGGCCAGCGTCGCGATCCGCTATCCGGACGGTCGTGAGGACATGCTGCTGGCGCTACCGCGTTACGACTTCAACTGGCAGTACGAGTACTTCCTGAAGGAGCCCCTGAAGGCGCCGGCGGGCTCGAAGATCATCACCCGCTGGACCTATGACAACTCGTCTCGCAACCCCGCAAATCCTGACCCGAAGAAGCTGGTGAACTGGGGCGAGCAGTCGTCCGAGGAAATGCTGGCGACCTACTTCCACTATCGCTGGGTGGATGAAACTGTGGCCAACCAGCTGCCGGAATACGAGAAGCTATTGCAGGCCAATCTGATCCTCGGCGTCATGGACGACAACATCGACGGCAAGCTCTCCGAGCCGGAACTGCGCGGCCAGATGGGCGACATGCTGAAGAAGTACTTCGCGATGATCGACGTCAACAAGGACGGCGGGATCGACAGCAAGGAGTTCACCGCGGCCCAGAAGCTGATGCCGCGCCGCCAGCGGCCCAACAACAATCCGGCTCAGCCGGCGCCGGTGGCCGCTGGAACGCCGGCGGCGGCGCAGTAGCCGGTTGGATCGCCGCAGCTGCCATTCTCCTCCCCTATCGGGGGTGGGGGACCGCGCGATGCGGGGTGGAGGGGGCTGCCGTCGCATTGCGTCTGGCGCGTTCGCCTCCGTCAGCGAAACGACTGCGTTATGGTGCGTCGCTTTCTGAAAATGTATGTGGTCAGACTGTCAAATGTGAGGGGCCCGGCAAGCCCCCTCCACCAGACTTCGTCTGGTCCCCCTCCCCCGACGGGTGAGGAGAAAGACAGCCAGACCTGCTGAGTTCTGACATTCGAAGCCCGTAGTATCGACAAAAAG
>JANNFM010000434.1:0-6575 GCA_031379795.1 Alphaproteobacteria bacterium | reverse complement strand
AGCGCGTTAATTGGCTCGACCTCTAATTCGCAAACTAATTGCTGACCCCGGCGGGCGAAACAGCGGACGGGGGGGGGGTGATGCGGGTGAAGGCCGAGGCGCGCGCCGTGGCGGCGGAGCGCTTCCGAAAGGGCCGGCTTTAGTCAAACACCTCGCCAAGCCGCCGGGGCGCGCCCACCAGGCGCAGGTACATCACCGCGTTCAGGCCCGCACTGAGCGCCGCCATCACCACGGCCATCACCTGAGCGGCAATCCGGGCACCCGGTGTTAACTCGCCCTCAGAGCCGCCGGCGGCGCCTACCGCCAGCACGCCCACCATCACCACTGGCAAACTCAGCAACAACGACGCAACGATATAGCCGACGAGTTGCCCGCGCATCCGCCCCCAGGAACCGGCCGCCGTGGCCCCGGGATCGCCCACCAGCCAGGCCATCGGCAGCAGCATCAGCCGCGTCAGCACGATGGCCCCACCCACACCGCCGACCGCCACAAGGGCGAACCGGGGTAGCAGCTGGGTCGGCGGTGCCGTCGGCGCACTCTGGATCATGCTCATCATGCCGTTGGCCAGGAGGGTCACCCCCGCCGTCCAGATCACAAAGCCCAGAAACCCGGCATCCAGACCGCGCGACCCCCGCCCCGTCAGCAGGATATGCAGCACACCCCCTGCCACCGTGGAGGTCACCAACGACATGACCGCGAGATAGACCCACGTCGATGACGCAAGCTGCGGCCCATCCAGTGGCACGCCCATCTGCCGCGCCACCAGATCCATGCCCAGACTGATCACCCCCAACCCGACCAGGATCGGCCAGATCGTCCGCGGCGCGGCGCGTAACAACAGCAGCACCGCCATAGCCAGCGGCCCTTGACCTATGTCAGCCGGAGGCCGCCACGCAGCGTTTGAAGGGGACGGATCGGTCATTCGGCTTCCCTACGACGGGCCGCAAGCTGGCGCCAGACCCGCCTCGGGCCCTTGACCAATCACCGTGTCCTCCGTGCCGCACTGTTCGCATGAACAGCCTTAACTGGCGCCGTTCATGCGGCGGACAGGCAACCTGTGTTGTTTCGGGGCGTATCTTGAGACAGCGAGGCAGGGCTCAAGGCGGACCATTCCGGACCGCAGGCCCTGAAACGCTCTGGTTAGAGATTTGAGGATCATTCGGATGTCACCGTCGCTCAGCGTGGTTACTGACAACAATCTGAAGACTGCCTTTCCGATCGCCGAGACCGTAGCCCAGCGCGTCCGGCGACTGCAGGCCGAAGCCCGCCAGCTGGCCAAGGACCACGTCCGGTCGTTCACCGACGCCATGACCGACCTGGAACATCTGGCCGCCGAAATCGCCGACGGCGGCGAGGCCTATTCCCCCGGCATCCGGGACATCGCGCGACGCCTGGCCGAAGACCTCGACAGCCGCGCCCAGACCGTGGAAGCGATCGCCGCCCGGGGCTGAGGCGGCCCGCCCTACCCCACCAGGTCGCGGAACTCGGCGCTGCGCTTGAGCCACGCCGCCGCATAGCCGCAGATGGGCGTGATCGTCCGGCCCTTGGCCCGGGCGTCCTGGGCGAGCGCGGTCATCAACCGGCCTGACGCCCCTGTGCCCCGCAACGCCGGGGGGCTGAAGACGTAGTCGATGTAGAGGCGCGCACCGTCCAGGCGGTAGTCGGCATAGGATGTCTCTCCCTGCTCATCCAATTCGTAGCGGGTGCCGATGTCGCGAAGTTCGGTCATTTCAGAAACGCCTCGTCCGGGGTAGTTTCAACATTGGGGAACCCTGAAGGAGTGATCAAGATGCATCGTGCTCTTATACTGGGCGTCAGCCTGTTGGCGTTGGCCGCGTGCGAGAAGAAGCCCGACGCTACCGCGGCAGCCGGCGACGCACCCAACGTTTCAGCGGCCGCCTCGATAACCAGTCCGCCCAAGCGCAAGCCCGGCCTCTGGGCCCAGACCGTCGCCACCGGCGGGATGACCCAGACCATGAAGCTGTGCCTGGACGAGGCCACCGAAGCCAAACTGACCGTCTGGGGTCAGCAGGCGGGCAAGGACATCTGCGCAAAGAATGAGATCACGCCCGCGCCCGGCGGCTGGGCCTTTACCAGTGAGTGCGACATGGGCCAGGCCGGCAGGGTGTCCACCTCCGGCAAGGCGACCGGCGACTTCAATGCGAAATATGTGATCAAGGCTACCTCGGTGACCACCGGCTCCGGCATGGCGCAGGCCAACGGCACCCATGAGATGGAGATGACCGGTACCTGGGAAGGCGCGTGCCCGGCCAATATGAAGCCCGGCGACATGATGATGCCGAATGGCATGACCATGAACATCGCCAACATTGCGGGGAAATAGTCCGCCGGAGTTAAGCCAGTTCCGTCATCCAGACCCGCAGCGCCCGCAGGAACGGCAGGGCCTCGCGGAACTCCTTCTGGGTGAAGCCCTCGCGCAGTTTCTCCACCTTGGGCCGGATCGCCGCCATCGAACGGGCATAGGCCTCACGGCCTCCCGCAGTCAGCCGCACGTGCTTCTTGCGCCGGTCAGTCTCGCTGGCCTCCACCGAGATCAGCTGCGTGGCCTCCAGGCGCTGCAGGGTGTTGGTGATCGCGCCCGGGGTCATTTTCAGGGCGCTGGCGATCATCGCCGGCGTCAGGTCCTCGCCGCGCCGGGCGATGAGATTCAGCACCTCATACTGCGGATAGGTCAGGCCGACCGGCAGGCTGCGGGTGATCGACATCCGCACGCCGTGCTCGATCAGGGCAATCTCGTCGAAAACCTGGACCTCGGGGTGGTCCTCAATCGCTGCCGTCACTAGGCCTCTCCACCGAATCCACTGATGGTGCAGGTCGATAATTCGCTATTGAACTAGATAATTCAATATCGAAATTTCAGTTCGCGCCCGCTTTCAAGGTCTCCGCCAGCCCCTGCCCAGCCAGCACGTCAGCGCGCTCGTTGTGCTCGTGGCCCGCATGACCCTTGACCCATCGCCACTGCACATCGTGACGCTGTCGCGCCTCGTCAAGGCGGCGCCACAGATCATCGTTCTTGACCGGCTTGTTGTCGGCGGTGCGCCAGCCCCGGCGCTTCCAGGAATGGATCCACTCCGAGATGCCCTTCATCACATACTGGCTGTCGGTGTGCAGTTCGACCTTGCAGGGCTTGGTCAGGGTCTCCAGGGCCTGGATCGCCGCCATCAGCTCCATGCGGTTGTTGGTGGTGGCGGGCTCGCCGCCGCAGATCTCCTTCGTCTTCTCGCCGAACATCAGGATCGCACCCCAGCCGCCCGGCCCGGGATTCCCCGAACACGCCCCGTCCGTATAGATCACCACGCCCGGGGTCATGCGCCGGTCCCGAACAGCACCAGGTCCGGCGAGGACCTGTGCACCGCCAGCTTGCGCTCATATTCCAGCGGGTCCTTGGGCCGCACCAGCGCCCCGGCCGGTGTCGTGCCCCAGTCATACAGTCGCGTCAGGAAGAACCGCATCGCCGCCCCGTGCGCCAGGATGGGCAGGGCCGACCGCTCGGCGACGCTCAGCGGCCGCAGCCGCTCATAGCCCGCCACAAGCGCCCGCGCCGAGGTGATGTTGAAGCTGCCGTCCGGCTCGAAACACCAGGCGTTCAGCGCCACCGCCACGTCATAGGCCAGCGCATCATTGCAGGCGAAATAGAAGTCGAAGGCCGCCGCGAACTTGCCCCCCTGAAAGAACACATTGTCCGGGAAGTAGTCCGCATGGATCACGCCCTGCGGCAGGTCGGCGGGCCAGCCGGCCGCCAGCTGCGCCAGATCCGCCTCGATGGTGGCGGCCAGGCCCGGCTTCAGCCCCTCGGCGGCGTCCTTCAGCGGCGCGAACAGCCCCGCCCAAGAGGCCTGACCCAGGTCGTTGTCGCGGTGCATCGCAAATCCCGCGCCCGCCAGATGCAGCGCCGCCAGGCTCTCGCCCGCCTCCCGGCAATGGGCGACGGTGGGCCGGCGCACCGACAGGCCCAGCAGATAGGTCACCAGCGCACACGGCTTGCCGCGCATGGTCTTCAGCATCCGCCCCTGCCGGTCGACGATCGGCGTCGCACACGGAAACCCGTGCTCCGAGAGCCACCGGGTCAGCCCCAGGAAAAACGGCAGGTCCTCAGGCCTCACCCCCCGCTCATAGACCGTCAGGAAATAGCGCCCCGTCTCGGTCTCCAGCAGGAAGTTGGAGTTCTGGATCCCCTCGACGATGCCCTTGAATGACAGGGCCGCGCCCAGATCATAGTCGGCCAGCAGGCCCGCCAGATCCTCGTCGGTGATGTCCGTGTAAACCGCCATAGCCCCCGATGGGCGAGGCCGTCGTGGCGGTCAAGAAGTTTGGGCTGACGTCCGGGACAAGCACGACTCTCGCACCCGCGTTCGAGCCGATAGAAACACCCCCCTACCGCGCCGCCGGGCCCTCAACCTCCAGCCCCATCCCTTCCAGCGTCTCGATCACCCCACCCTTGGCGATCAGCGGGCGCAGGCGCACCATCGCCACTGCCTTGCCCGGGGCCTTCAGCGCCTCGGCGATCTCGGCGGCCTGGGCGTCCACCGTCTCACGCCAGGTGTCGGCCCCGCCAGAGATCACCAGCAGGCATTTCTCGAACCCGCGCGGGGATTTCAGCGCCGCGCCCACGTCGCCGCGCGCCCAGCCGTCCGCCGCCGCCCGCGCCACTTCCTGGCCCGCCTCCACATCGCTCATCGCCGCGTCCAGACAGGCGGTCTGGATGTCCATCGTCAGGCCGCTCTTGAATTCCATGATCAGTGGCGCGGCGTTGCGGCTTTCCAGCTTCTTTTCCTTGATGCGCAGCTTGCGCGCGGCGCTGCGCACCTGATCCTCGGCGTTGCGCCCGCGCGGGCCGTCGCGGGCGTCGCCCACCAGCACAAAGCCCGCCACCATCGGGCCCCAGCCGGAATAGTGCCTGGCGTCCTTGCCCAGCCCCTCGCGCAGGGTCACGAACCGGGCCCTCAGGTCCGGAGGCAGGTCATCTTCCATGGTCCCCTTCATCCGCAGGCTGCGGCGCAGCGACAGCAGCAGCGGAATGTTGCGTATCCCCAGCGTGTACGACCGACCGCCGCCGATCAGGGCGTTGGACCCCTTCAGCCGCCGGTTCAGGCCGGCTTGATCCCACTTCAGGTCGCGCGGCAGGAAGGTGTCGGGCAGGGCCAGGATATAGACCGTGGTGTCGTCGTCCGAGACTCGCCACCACGCCGGCCCCACCACCCGGGCCGTCACCACCAGCTCCTCGACCACAGCGCCTTCGGGATCGGCCAGCGTGGGCTTGCCCGTCTGCGCCGCCACAGGCCCGGCCAGCACCGCCGCCACCAACCCCAGCCACCCGAACCACCTCATGCCGTCACCCCTCTACGCGGCGAGCATACTCCGGGGGCCATGCGGCGAAAGCTTGGCCACGCCCTGGCGCGTCAGCGCCAGCAGCCATGACCGCAGAAAACGCAGAAAGGCGCAGAAACGTGCCGCTACGAAATCCTTCTGCGTCATTCTGCGTTTTCTGCGGTTCAAAGAGGCGGCGCCTCCGGCTTCGACCCGCCACTTCGTGGGGGAGGTAGGCGCCGGCGGCGGGGAACGCGGACGGTCGCGTCGCCGTCCATCACCAGATCGCCCCCGACATGGACCTCACAGCGCAGCACCACCCGGGCGGCCGCGTGATCAATCGAAGCCACGGTCACGCGGGCCGAGGCGACGTCTCCGATCCGCACCGGCTTGTGGAAATTCAGGGTCTGGCCAAGATAGATCGCACCTGCGCCGGGCAGGATCGTGCCGACCACGGCGGACCCGAACGACGCCGACAGCAGGCCGTGCGCGATCCGACCTCGATAGGCCGTCCTCGACGCGAACGCCTCGTCCATGTGCACGGGATTGAAGTCATCCGAGGCTTCAGCGAACTGGCCGATCCGCTGTTCGGTCACGGTGACAAGCTTCTCGGCAGTCATGCCGACGACAAGCTCGTCCAGGATGTAGCCGCCGGACGGATGGGGTTCGATCATGGGATGGGCTTACTGTCCGGGCCGACGGCTCGCCAGCAGAAATGCGGATGCGTGCTCCAGCCGTGGGTTTTGGCTTGCGGCCCGAAGGTTGACCTCCGGAACGACCGGGATAGGTGGAAAGCGAAACTTGGCTCCCGTAAAGTTGGCCAATGCTGTCACCGTCGCTGATCGACTCCCTGGACCTCCTAATCGCTCGACTTTGCAGTCCTGCATCCGACGACGAACTTCGGGCCGGTTGGACACTCGAGACCAAAACCAACTACGCGAAGTGGTTTCAGGGACGGAAAGATCTGGCCATGCTCGGGAAACTGGTGCCCCATTACGCGCTCGTGCGCAGCCTCGATATGTTCGGCATTTGCGATGGTGAGTTGTTCGATGAAGCGCTCCACATCAACCGCGAAATGAGTAGCGCCGCCCAGAAAGCCCCAAAGTCGGCACGCTGAACGTCCGCCAAGGTGCGAAAGCGGCAACGGAGCAATCCAGGAACACATTACTCGTTTGGCGCCCTACCTCCCCCGCGGAGCGGCGGGAGGGGGACCGCACGCCGAGGACCGTCAGGTCCGTAGAGCGGGG
>JANNFM010000429.1:0-15615 GCA_031379795.1 Alphaproteobacteria bacterium | reverse complement strand
CCGGCCCAAGCGCCAGCGCCGTTGCAAGGCCTGGCCCGGCGACGATCCCGGCCCACAAGGCCCACCACCCCTCGACGCCGTCCTCACCGCCATGGCCGCCCCACCCTGGCGCGGCTCAGGCTGACGCCTGCGCGTCGCATCCCTCCAAAGCGTGTCATCCCTCACCCCAACCGTGTCAAACCGGTTTCGCCACTTGGCGAAGCCTGCCCTCGCGGAGGCGGGGGACCGGGACCCATACGCGCCGGGGTCGGGACATGGGTACAGCGTCGCCGCAGCGGCGTTGCCCGGAAGCGTCGGCGTTTATGGGTCCCGGTCTTCGCCTGACGGCGAAACCGGGATGACAAACTGTGGGTGGACGGTGCCTGTCAGCAAAATCCGGAGCGGCCCACGCCTCCCCGGCACCCTTCCGTGTCTTCCGTGTTTTCCGTGGCTAATCCTTACATCACCCAACCGCCCGGCCAGGGTCCCGGTCTTCGCCAAGCGGCGAAACCGGGATGACAAACTTTGGGTGGATGACACCGCGTGGGTGGATTTCTCACTGGCAAAAACCGGCTCGGCCCACGCCTCCCCGGCGCACGTCCGTGTTTTCCGTGTTATCCGTGGCCAATCTCTTCATCATCCCGACCGCCCGCTCGGGGAACACCGATGCGCACGAACACCGCTGTCACTTGGCGCCGCACCGGGGTTGGCTGTAAGCCGGGTGTCGTGGCCAGACCTCCAACCCAGACACCGGTGCGCCGGTCGCCCCGCCAGCTCGCGGCGACCCGCGGCGTACCGTCGCTCAACCTCCAGGGCTCAGGCGTCTGGCTGATCGTGCCCTGCTTCAAGGTTCGCGATCACGTCCTGCGGGTGATCGCGAAAGCGCCACAGTGGATCGAGGGCATCGTCTGCGTCGATGACGCCTGTCCCGAGCAGTCCGGGGACGTCATCGAAGCCAACGCCACCGACCCGCGTGTCGTGGTTATTCGCCTGGACGAAAACCGGGGTGTCGGCGGCGCGACGCTGGCCGGCTACGCCGAGGCCGTGCGGCGCGGCGCACAGGTGCTGGTCAAGGTGGATGGCGACGATCAGATGGACCTGGCCTATGCCGCCCAGCTGGTGGCGCCCATCCTGTTGGGTGAGGCCGACTACGCCAAGGGCAACCGATTCACCTCGATCAGTCACCTGACCACCATGCCGACGGTGCGGGTGCTTGGGAATGCCCTGCTCAGTTTCGCGGCCAAGCTGTCCACCGGCTACTGGAACATCTTCGACCCCACCAACGGCTATACGGCGCTGGAGGCCAATGTCGCCCGCCTGGTGATGGAAAAGCGGATCTCACCGCGATTCTTCTTCGAAACCGACCTGCTGTATCATCTGGGGACCCTGCGCGCGGTGGTGCGTGATGTGCCGATGCCGGCCCGCTATGCGGACGAGATTTCCAACATCCGCATCAGCCGGATCCTTGGGCCGTTCGCCCTTCAGCATGCGCGCAACTTCGCCCAGCGGGTGATCGGCCAGTATTTCGTGCGCGACTTCAACGCCGCCACCCTGGAGTTCGTGTTCGGCCTGTTTTCCACGATGTTCGGCGTGGCCTATGCATTGAGCTATTTCGCGAACCGGGTGCCGGGCCAGGCCGCCTCGGCCGGCGTGGTCATGCTGGCGGCCCTGCCGGTGATCCTGGGCGCCCAGTTCCTGCTGCAGGCGATGAACTTCGACGTGCTCAACGTGCCGGCGCGGCCGATCCACCCCTATCTGGCGGTGCTGCGCGACCTGGAAACGGCGGACGACGCCCCATGATGTCCGGCGGCGTGGCGGCGCGGTGGTCGTTGTGGTTCATCCTGCTCGTGGCGCTGGTCGGGATGCTGCTGCTGAACTGGCCTGGCCATATGTCGGTGGACTCGGTGCTGGCGCTGCACGAAGGCCGGTTTGGCGTGCGCGAGACCTGGAACCCGGCCATCTTCGGCTGGCTTCTGGGAGTGCTGGATCGCATCCATCCCGGCGGAGCGCTGGCGACCGTACTGAGCGGGGTGTTGTTGTTTGGCAGCTGGGTGGCGCTGCCGGCGCTGCGGCCGCGCACGTCCTGGCTGGCGCCAGTGCTAGCCCTTGGCATGGTCGCCCTTCCACAGGTGATGATCTATCCGGGCATCGTCTGGAAGGATGTGCTGTTTGCGGTAGTCTCACTGACCGCTTTCGTGCTGCTGGCTTTTGGTGTTCGCGACAGGCGGGTTGCTACGCCCTGGACCAGCCTGGCGCTCGCTGCGCTCGCGTTCGCCGTGGCGGGTCTGCTGCGACAGAACGGCCTGTTGCTCGCCCTGCCGGCGGCGCTCGCCCTGGCCTGGGCCCGATCCGGCGGCGGATGGGGTCGCAGCCTGCGCCTGGCCCTGAGCTGGCTCGGCACCGTGGCCCTCCTGACGCTGATCCTCAGTGCAGTGGCGCGTCCGCAGGGGGTTGGCGCCCCCGACGACGCGGGCGGACGCGGCATCCGGTTGCTGCAAAGCTATGACCTGGCGGCGGCGGCGGCGCTTGAGCCGAACCGGCCGACGCCCCGGATCGACAGGGCCTCTCCGGCGGTCGGCAACTATATTCGCCAGCACGCCGACCGGCTGTACTCGCCTGAGCGGGTGGACGTGATGACCGCCGACCCGTGGCTGGAGGCGCATCTGCCGGAGGTGTCGCGTGAGGTGATCCAGGCTGAGTGGCTGGACCTGATCGTTAGCGATCCCGGACTCTATCTCCAGGGACGCCTATTGGCGTTCCGGCAGGTTTTTGCGACGCCGGCGATCGACCGGTGCCTGCCGGTTCATGTGGGAATCATGGGGCCCGACAGATCGCTCTCGGAGCTGGGCATTCCCCGGCGCGCCGACCTTCATGACGGGCGGATTTACAACTACGCCACCTGGTTTTTCGAAACGCCCGCCATGTCGCATCTGGCCTACGCCGTGATCGCGCTGGCGGTGTTCATCGCCTTGATGTTCCGCCGCGATCCGGCCGATCTGGTGATCGCCGGTCTGATGATCGGTGCTCTGGGGTTTGCGTCGAGCTTCTTTGTGATTTCGATCGCCTGTGACTACCGCTATCTCTACATCCTCGACCTGGCGGCGCTCACGGGGATCCTCTACCTCGCGATCGATCCCCGGCTGCGCGCCCGCTAGATGTCTGCGAGCGCAGCGTCCAACTGGGCGTCGATGTCGGTCAACAGGGTCAGGGCGTCACGAAGTTTCGCCTGATCGTGCTGCCAACCCGCTTCCAGCCGCGCCACATCGGCCCGCAGTTCGGCCTGAAAGGCTGCCGCGCCCTCCAGCTGCTGGCGAGCTTCAAGCAGTTCCGCGCGGGTCGCCGCCAGATCCCTGGCCATCGGGGACACCAGCACGCCGAACTCGGCATTGCGCCGCGCCAGCTCGGCGGCAGCCTGATCGAGAGCAGCACGGTCCGGGTCTCCACCTGCGGCCCTGGCCTCAAACCAGTCGAACACCTGCTGCGCGATCTGCCCTGCCCACCCCAGCGCCGCCAGTCCGTCGTCTTGCGCGTTGTGCCGCAGGTCGGGGGTCAGGAATCCGTCGATCTGGCGACCGGCGGCGGCGGTCAGCTTCGGCAACGGCGCGCCATGGGCGGCTTCGATCCGCTCGACCTCAAGCCGCCAGTTCGACAGCAGCGCTTCATAGCCTGTGAAGGCGCGCGGCAGGTCGCGGGTGTAGGCCTCCGCCGCCAACATATAGGCGCTCCAGACCAGGACAGATTTTTCCGGCGAGAAACCATCCCGTCGCCCCAGGGACGCCGCCACGGCCAGGGGATGGCGTACAGGGATCACGCAGCGGACGGCTATATCCCGCTCGGCGAGCACGGCGCGCCACATCGGCAACAGCACTGTGGCGCGGGGGTCCTTCATCAGCGGCCAGATTGATCGTCGGAACTCGGCGTCAAACAGCTTGCCCGCGCGGCTCAGCCACTCGGCCTCCAATGCTGCAGGCAACGTCCGGTACGGGAAGGCAAAGATGTCGTCCCAGGCCGACCCGGCGGCCCTCAGCCGTTCATCATTGAAGATCGCGATCTTCCAGGGCTCGAAATAGCCCTTCGCGTTGTGTTCGTCGCCCGGCATCACGTTGGCAGGCAGGGACGCCCCGGCCAGTGCCAGCAGCTGTGTCACCGCCGATGTGCCGGAACGGTGCATGCCCAGGACAAGGTAGGCTGTTCGCGGCGGGGGCGGGGCCTTCGCGGGTTTGGCGGCAGTCGCCTTCAAGGGTGTGGGCGCGCGGCTCATCTCCAGGCGGTGGTAAGGTCCACAGCCGTGCGCCGCAAGCGGTTGATCGAGTCCATCATCTGTTGCACACCACCCGCGCCGCTCCGCGCAGGAACCTGGATACCCATGGCCGCCTCGGCTCGAGCCGATTCCCGCCCGACCGAAGAAGAGGTCCAACTGGTGACCTCCGTCGCCTTCGACGCGGCCTTCTATCGGACAATCCATTCCGACCTGCCACCGGATATGGATCCGTTCTGGCACTATAGCCGGCAGGGTTGGCGAGAGGGACGCGATCCTGCGCCCTGGTTCTCGGCAAAAGCCTATCTGGACGCCAACAGCGATGTGAAGCGTTGGCGTGTGGACCCGTTGTTTCACTATCTGACCCGCGGGCGCTATGAAGGGCGGGACATTGCGCCATCCCGACACGCCCGCGCCTACCGGGACGCCATCGGCTGGGCGAAGCTGGATTGGAACTATCCGGCCTTCGACGCGGATTTCAAGCGCAACCCGCTGAGTCAGGGCGACACCGGCGACCGTCCGGCGCCCATGATTTCGAGGGCAGATTCCGATGCCGCCGTCGCCTCGGAATTCGATGCGGCTTACTATCTGGCCGTCAATCCTGACGTGGCGGCGTCCGGCATGGACCCCCTCACGCACTTTCTGGTGACGGGCTGGTTGGAAGATCGCGATCCCGTAGCCGGCTTCTCGGTCCGGGACTATCTGGACGCCTACCCCGATGTCGCCGCAGCTGGAATCAACCCGTTCGCCCACTATCTGATCGCCGGCCGCGCCGAGGGCCGGGCTGCGCGCCACGATCTGGGATTTGAGTTCGATATCATTGCACGGCTGCGGCCTGTGAAGGATCGCGTTGCAGCGTCGGTGGCGGCCTCCGGCGCGCTGCGGCTGGATTCCGCCGACGTTCTGGCGACCGGACTGACATCCCTGAGGCGTGATCTGCACATCACTTTCAGCCACGACAACTATGCCCAAAGCGCTGGGGGGCTGCAGTTCTGCGTCCGCCAGGAGGCGGCGCAATTCGCCCGGATCGGACGCGATCATCTGCATCTGTTTCCAGCGGCCGCCTGGTCTGTTGTACGAGACGACGGCGAACCTGGGCCGCTGGGCGTCCTCCTGAACGGTCGCCAACTGGGTGTTTTCGATCCGGTCACTGTCCGCGACGTCCTGGCCGGCGCGAGGCCAGCCGGCCGGCTGAGTTTCGCAATCCACAGCCTGTTGGGTCACGCTCCCGACGCAACAGCGGATATTCTCAAGGCGGTGGGACTCAGTGTCGGGACATTCTGGGTACACGACTTCGCGAGCCTGTGTGCAGGGTTCCACCTCCAGCGCAACGACATCGTCGACTGCGCGGCGCCACCGCCTGATAGCGTCGCTTGCAGTGTCTGTGCGTATGGTGACTTTCGGTCGCGGCACCTGCAGGGCCATGAGCGCCTCTTTGAGCGCCTTTCCCTTACGGTTGCGGCGCCGTCTCAGACGACCCTCGATTTCTGGCAGAGCCGCACCCGACTTCCCGCCCGGTCGACGGTGGTCTTGCCATTGGCCCGCCTGGTGTCGCAGGGCCGTGTCTCGCCGACCCCGGAAAGGGCCTTGCGCGTGGCCTTCCTCGGCATGCCGTCGCCGCTCAAAGGCTGGCCGGTGTTTCGCGATCTGGCGCTGAGTTTTGCTGACGATCCACGCTACGCATTCCTGCACCTTGGCGGTCGTCCCGATCCAGGTGTGCCCGCTTCCTTCCATCCTGTTATGGTCACCGCAGATCAACCGCGCGCGATGCTCGACGCCGTAAACGCCCTGGAAATTGATGTCGCCGTTATCTGGTCGCTTTGCCGCGAGACGTTTTCGTTCACGGCCTATGAGGCCGCGGCGGGCGGCGCGATGGTGGTTACCGGGCCGGACAGCGGCAATGTCGCGGCCTTTGCGACCGGACGCGGTCGAGGCCGGGTGCTGGCCAACGTGTCGGCGCTGATGGAGGCCTTCCAGAACGGAGACATCGGCGCATTAGGGAGATCACGGCGCATCGTACGCCACTACGACCTCGCCTATGGCGCCATGAGCCGCGATATCGCGGACACACGCACGTGAAACGGCTCATTTCCGCTGCATGGGGCCGATTGCGCCGCCCTGGACCCAGGCTTGATCCTGCGTCCGAGGCCGGTATCGCCTCGCGGGTCTTTGATCCGGTCTACTATCTGACGACCTATCCGGATGTGGCCGAGGACGGCACCGACGCGCTCGACCATTTCATGACCCACGGCTGGCGTGAAGGCCGCGATCCCAGCGCCGACTTCTCGGTAAGCAGCTATCTGGCGGCGTTTCCGCAGGTCGCGGCGTCGGGCGTCAATCCGCTTGTTCACTATCTAACCCATGGACGCCCCAAAGGCGTTCCGCCGGAGTCGCCACTTGGATTCCGGTTCGACATCATCGAGCACCAGCAAACGCTCGAAGATCGCATTGCGCAGGTGATCTCGGGCGAGGTGATGCTGGGCGCCGAGGCCGCGCTTGCGGCGGCATTGGCCTCGTCTCGCGATGACTTGGCTGGGCTGCATGTGACCTTCAGCCATGACGACTTTGCAACCAACCTCGGCGGCATGCAATTCGCGATACGGCGCGAGGCTGCGCGCGTGGCCGAGCAGGGACGCGATCACCTGCATTTCCACAGCGCGCGACCCTGGCCCGTGGTGCGAGAGGCCGGTGAGGCCGAGCCGCTGGGCGTGGTCTGGAACGGGCGCGCCCTCGGTGCGTTCTGGCCGGACGCCATCGTTCGCGCTTTGAGGGAGGCGGTCGGATCAGTTGCCACCGGCCGCAGCTATGCGATCCACAGCCTGCTGGGGCACGCGCCGGACGAGGTTGTCGATATTCTGGCGGCGGTTGGCCTGGAACGCGGCGTGTTCTGGCTGCATGACTTTGCCAGTCTTTGCGCCGGCTATCACCTGCTGCGCAACGGCGTCGAGGATTGCGCGGCGCCGCCGCCGGACAGCCCGGCCTGCGCCATTTGCCAGTTCGGGATCTGGCGCGCGCGCCACACGCTGGGCCATGCCCGGCTGTTTTCACGCCTCCGACTGACCGTCGCCGCGCCGTCGCAATCCACGTTGGAGCTGTGGCGACGATCAACCGATCTGCCGGCGGAAGCGACGGTGGTCATGCCGCTCGCGTCCCTCAAATCCCGGGGGGAGGACACTGTCTCTTCGTCCGGGCGACCGTTTCGTTTTGCCTATGCGGGCCTGCCGGTCGCGCACAAGGGCTGGCCTGCGTTCATGGCGCTTGCGTCGAGGTTCGGCGAGGATCCGCGATATGAGTTCATCCACCTTGGCGCCCGGCGCGACCGGGCGATGCCCTATCGGTTTGTCGAGGTGCATGCCGGACCGGATAACCCAATGGCGATGCAACAGGCGCTCGAGGCGGCCGACATCGACGCCGTGTTGATCTGGTCGCTTTGCCGGGAGACCTTCTCGTTTGTGGCTTACGAGGCCGTGGCAGCCGGGTGCGCCATTGTCACCGGGCCGGACAGCGGCAATGTCGCCGCCTTTGTCACTGAGGGCGGGCATGGTCAGGTCCTGGCCGATGAGGTCGCCTTGATGACGGCCTTCCAAACCGGCGACATCACGCAACTTGCCCGCGCGCGGCGGCGGCCGATGCTCTATGATCTGATCTACAGCGCGCTCACCCTCGATCTGGCGAAGACGCCAAACTCATGAAAATTCTCTGCTATTCCAGCTTCACCTTCTCCTACCTCAACCGGGCGCGGGTGTTGTTCAAGACACTGCGCAAGCACCATCCCGACTGGGAACTGGCGGCGCTGATCTCCGACCGTCCGCCCGAGGGTTTCGACTTTGACCCCGCGAACGAGCCCTTCGACCGGCTGGTCTGGGCTAGCGATCTGGGCATCCCGGATTTCGAGAACTGGCTGTTCAAGCACGACGTGGTCGAGCTCTGCACCGCTGTGAAGGGACCCTTCATTTATCAGGCCTGCGGCTGGGGCTTTGATGCGGTGATCTATATGGATCCCGACACGGCGGCGCTGGGCAGCCTCGCCCCGCTGGAGGCGTGGCTTGAGGATCACGATATCCTGCTGACACCGCATCTGGTTGACGCGAATGACGACCACGCGGCGATCCTGGACAACGATCTGTCTGCCTCGCGAACCGGCATCTTTAATCTGGGCTTCGTGGCGATCCGCACGACGGGGGAGGGCGCTCGGTTTGCATAGTGGTGGAACGACCGGCTGTTGAGTTACTGCTACGATGACATGCCCAATGGCTTGTTCGTGGACCAGCGATGGTGTGACCACGTACCGGCTTTGTTTGACCGGCTGAAGGTCATCCGAGACCCGGGCTACAACGTCGCCAGCTGGAACCTGTCCACCCGCAAGATCACCGTGGAAAAGGATGGTCGGATCACCGTGAACGGTCATCCCTTGCGCTTCTGGCATTTCACCAAGCTGGGCGCGGTGGGCGATGCGATGACCCGTCGCTACGCCGGGCGAAACTTCCCGGTCTACGAGATCTGGAGCTGGTACAAGCGCGAGGTGTCGGCGGCCAGCGATCCCACGATTCCCGAGCGTTGGTGGGCGTTCGGCGTCTATGAAGACGGCATGCCGATTGCCAAGGCTGATCGTGTCCTTTACCGGGGCCGGATAGACCTTCAGAAGGCCTTTCCTGACCCGTTCCGGTCTGGGGCCGACAGCTTTCAGGCGTGGTTGGCGTCGGAACACGTCTGATGACGACCAGCCCCCCAGACCCTGGCCCATCCTTGCTGGACAAGGCGCGTGCCGTCGCTGCTGGTGTGGGCGGCCTGCAACGCGCCTTTGCCGGTGCTCATCGTTTGGCCCATCAGGCCGAGGTTCGCGAGGCGCTGACGCGCACCGAATTGACCGTTGCACTGCACACGTCGCTGACACAGCGCGCCGACCTTGAGGCGCGATTGCGCCATGAAGCCGTCGTGCGCCAGAGCCTTGCGTTTCCGATCCGGCTTCGACGGAACAACCGCCTCGGTCAGCTGCTGGATCGTGTGCTGGCGCGCCTTGGGCCCTTGGGGCAGGCCGCGGTCGTGGCCCGGAGCGAGATGGCGCGAGGACCCGACGGCGTTCCGGCCATCTTCGATCCGGCGGGCTATCTCGCAGCGAATCCAGATGTTGCGCGCCGCGGCATCCCGCCACTGGTTCACTACCTGACCTCCGGGGGTCGCGAGGGGCGATCTCCAGGCCTGCTGTTTGACCTCGCCCACTATCGACTGCGACATGCCGAGGCGTTGGCGGCGACCAGCCTGACAGATCTCGAGCACTATCTGCGCGCCGGCGCGGCTGGCGCGTACAGCCCCCATCCCCTGTTCGATACGCCGCACTATCTTGCCCAGGGGCCGTCCATGGCGTTCGGCGAAGATCCCGTTTCCCACTATATCCGAGTCGGCGGCGCCCAGGGGTTGAGCCCCCATCCGATGTTCGATCCGGACTGGTATCTGACCCAGGCCCCCGAGACTGCAGACCAGCCGGCCCTGGTGCACTATCTGAACTCGGGGTGGCGCAAGGGATATTCCCCTCACCCGCTGTTCGACACAGCCTGGTACCTGGAACGTTGGCCAGACGTTGCGGAGACCGGACTGCCGCCATTGCTGCACTTCATCACACTCGGCGGCTTTGAAGGGCGCAGTCCCAGCCCCTGGTTCGACCTGGCCCGGTATGTCGAACAACGCGGAGCCGCGTTACCGCCCGAGGTCAACCCGGTGGTTGACTACCTGCAAGGCGGCGCCTGGGCGATCAATGAGGCGCGGGTGGGCTTCCCGACCGCAGCCTATATTGCGGCCCGCCCGGACCTGGTACGCGCCGGCGTCACGCCGCTGGAACACTGGGCGCGTCGCGCGGGTCGTTGAACGCCTGGGCCAGGCCCAGTTCGCGCAACTGGTTGCGCACAGCGTCATAGTATTCGGGCACATAGTGAAAGGGACTCAGGCCCCACTGGTGGTTCGGGTCCGCCAACCGAAATGCGTCAGCCTCGATCCGCACCATAGGTGGCATGATGGCCGTGAAGGCGGCTTCCTGTCGCGTCAGCAGTCCATTGTAGTCCTCGATTCGGACGGGCTTGCCGTCCAGAAGCTCCACGTCCTGGATCTCTGAAATCTCTCCTGCGGCGCTTCTCTGGTGGGTGGCCCACCGTGCTGCGTGCAGGATAAGGCTCGCGCGCCGCAACTCCGTACCCCGGATCAGACCCGCGAACGCGCCGGCGGCGTCCTGCCAAAGGCGATCACAGGGGGCTGACAAGCGCGGGATCGAGCGGGCAGCGCGGAACACAGACTTTGAGAGATAGCCGCTTCTTTCCAGCTCGGCGCTGTGGGTGGCCAGAGCGCCACGCGCTGACACCAGATCGAAGCGCTCGTCGATGAAGTCGAAGATGATGTGGGTCGGTTGGAACGCGACCAGTTGACGGATCGCCGTTTTCTGCAGGTCTGCCACCAGCGCGCTATGCTCGTGCTGGTGCAGGTCGCCGGGCAGATTACGGGTCGGCTTGAACCCGTCCAGGGGCGGTGCAAACAGGCTGGGGAGGCTGGTCCGGCAAATATACAACAGCTGTTGTGCCCCGCCGCCACGGATTGGCCACAGGTCGCGGGTAATGCAACTGCCGACGATGGCGATCTTCAGCATGGGGATCCTGTTAGCTACGAGAGGTCCATAGGGCCTTTCCAGCAGGGGTGAAATCGGGTTGATTCGCGGCATTGACACGGCTGGACGTACCGCGCATTCGCGCCGTCCCTCTCTGCAAACGGGATGTTCGGCAGCAGATTGTGCCTGCGTTCACCCTTTTTCTGAAACTATGGTGTATCAGGCGCGAGACTCGTCTGAAGGGGCGGACTGGACGAAATGAAATTCCTGACGTTCCTCACGGACCTTCCGGACAACGTACTGGGGCGTGCGCTGCGCGAGGGCTACAGGCCCGCGATGGTGGCGTTCGGCTTCAGCCTGGTCTCGAATATCCTGTATCTGGCACTGCCGCTCTACACCTTTCAGGTCTATGGCCGGGTGTTGTCGAGCCAGAGTCAGGGCACCCTCTGGAGCCTGACGCTGATCACGCTGTTCGTGTTCGTGATCTCCAGCGTCATCGACGACTTTCGGGCGCGCATCCTGATCAACTATGGTGTCGCGCTGGACCAGAGGGTCTCTGGCCGTGTGTTCGCCAGTCTCTTTGACGCCGCCGTCCGGGGCGAGCCCGGCGCGCGCGCCCAGGCGCTGCGCGATCTGGACCAGTTCCGGCAGTCCCTGACCGGTATTGCGGCCGCCGCGATCTTTGACGTGCCCTGGATTCCGGTGTTCCTGATCGCGTTGTTCGTGATTGATCCCCTCGTGGGCACGATCACCCTGGTGGGAGCCCTGATTTTGCTGGGCCTCGCTATCGCCCAGGCTCGCGCCACCCAGGCTGCCTTGCGCGACGCCAACGATGCGGCCCTGAAGAGTTACGGTTTTACCGAGGCGGCGCTGCGGAACGGCGAGGTTGTGCGGGCCATGGGCATGCTGCCGACCTTGGGGCAGGCCTGGTCGAAGTATCGCGCCATTACGATTGAACGCGGCGCGGCGGCCGCTGAAGCGTCCAACATGTACAACGACATGATCAAGGCGGTCCGGATGGGCTTCCAGGTCTTGATCGTGGCCATCGGCGCCTATCTGATCATCGAGGGCAAAATTCACTCCGGTCTGTTGTTCGCCAATATGATCCTGGCCAGCCGTGCGCTGCAGCCCATCGAGAAGATCGTCGGGTCGTGGGATCCGCTGAACAACATGGTTCGCGCCTATGCTCGTTTGAACGGGCTGCTGTCCAAGGCCGAGGCGCCGTCCGCCGCAACGACGCTGCCGCGCCCTCTGGGCAAGCTGTCGGTGGAGGGTGTCAACTTCGCGCCTCCAGGGATGCAGCGTCTGGTGCTGGGCAATGTGAACTTCGCCCTGGAGCCGGGTGAAGTGCTGGGCGTCATCGGTCCCTCAGGTGCTGGAAAATCGACCCTTGCGCGTCTGTTGGTCGGGATATGGAAGCCGCTGCAAGGCGTCGTGCGCCTGGACGGCGCCGACGTGTTCACTTGGGACCGCGCCGATTTCGGGCAGCATGTCGGCTACCTGCCGCAGGATACCGAGCTGTTTGCCGGCACGGTGCGGAACAACATCGCCCGCTTCCGTGACGACGTCACCGACGAGGATGTGATTCGCGCCGCACAGCTGGCCGGGGTCCACGAACTGGTTCTGCGGATGCCCAAAGGTTACGACACCGAAGTGGGCGAGGGCGGCGCCGTGTTGTCCGCCGGTCAGCGCCAGCGGGTCGGCCTGGCCCGCGCGATGCTGTCGAATCCGGCGTTTGTTGTGCTGGACGAGCCCAACGCCAATCTCGACGCCGAGGGTGAAGAGGCCCTGATGCGGGCGATCGACGTCATGAAGGCCAGCGGGGCCACGGTGGTATTGATTTCGCACAAGCCGGGCGTGTTCCGGTCGGCTGACAAGATGCTGGTCCTGCGCGACGGTCGGGTGGAGTTGTTTGGGCCTCGCGATCAGGTCATGGCCCGCCTGGTCAAGCCAGCGCCCACCGAAGTGCGCGCTGTGGAGGCCGGGTGATGAAACTGGACTTCAAAACGCCCCGGCAGGATCCGGACAGTCACGGCTATGTCGTGCCCGCGTTTGGGGGCGACGACCGGGGGCCGATGGCGGCCGAACTGCAGAACCGCCTGCGCAAGCCCATGATCCTGGGCGCCGTATTCATCGGTGTTTTCGTCATCGGCTTCGGAGCGTGGGCATCTTTTGACAAGTTGGCCACCGGCATTACGGCCATGGGCGAGGTTCGCACCGACGCCATGCGCAAGACGCTGCGTCATCGCGAGCCTGCGACGGTGAAGCAGATCCTTGTTGTCGAAGGCCAGTACGTCCGCGCGGGCCAGCCCCTGTTGCTGTTCAATGATGTCGAGGCGCGCGCCGCCGTCGACGTCTTGCAGAACCAGTACGACCAGATGGTCACCCAGAACGCCCGCTTCATGGCCGAGGCCACGGGTAACAAGGCGTTGGTTTTTCCGGCCGACGTGATGGCGCGGGCTGTCGACCCGGGCGTCGCGCAACTGATTCGCGATCAGCAGTTTCTGTTCAATACGCGTGTGCTGCTCAACGACAGTCAGGCTGCCGTTCTGGCCCAGCGGATTGAGCAGCAACAGACTCAGGTCGTCGGCCAGCAGGCCCAGCTTGATTCGATCACGGAACGCCAACGCCTCACCCAGGAAGAGCTGGACGGCTATCGCAAGCTGAATGAACAGGGCTTTGCACCGAAGACCCTTGTGCTCCGCTACGAAGGCAACATGGCCGAGCTCGCCGGTCGCAAGGGACAGCTGGTGTCCGAGATCGCGCGGCTACGTCAGCAGATCGGCGAAACGCGCCTGCAACTGGCGCAACTGCGCAATGAGCGCCAGAGCCAGTCGGCCGAGGGGCTGCGCGACAGCCAGGCGCGGCTGGCCGATGTGATTCCCCGGCTGACCGCCGCTCGCCAGACGCTGGACGCCACCGTGGTGCGCTCGCCCGTCGACGGCAACATCTTCAACCTCACACAGTTCACCATCGGCGGCCTGGTGGGCGCGGGCGAAGTCATTATGGATGTGGTGCCCAAGGGCGCGCCCCTGACGGTTACCGCGATGATCAAGCCCGAAGACGTGGACGAGGTCCGTCCGGGCATGCCGGCCAAGGTGCGGCTCACAGGGCTCAATCAGCGCTTCAACGAGGCCCTGGACGCGACCGTATCGGTTGTGTCGGCTGACCGGATGACCGACGACAAGAGCGGCGTCGCCTTCTATCGCATCGACGTGCGAATCGACCCGACCCAACTCCGGAAACTCAAGAAGGGCGTCCAGATGACGTCTGGCATGCCGGCTTCCGTCACGGTGGTCGGAGGAAAGCGCTCGATTATGAGCTATCTGATTTCGCCGATTACCAGCACGTGGGAAGACGCCTTCCGCGAGGAGTAGATGCACCCGTGCAACACCGTCGGACGACGATTTGCCCGCGGCTTTTTGATGTTGCCTAATCAGCAGGCTTCCGATAGGTCTGCCCTTGGGCTCGTCTAACCTGCGCCGCAGCCATGCTATTGTGCTGTGGGGCAATCGACCGCTGGGACTGCTCCATCGGGGATGGGGGTCAAGCGTTCTGGGGGTCCGTGTGACACAGACTGGAGAGATAAATGCCGATTTATAATTTTGATACGATCACGGATGCCCAGGCAGCCGGCTTCTCTGGAGCCGATACGCTCATCTTCGGGCAGACGGGCGAGACGGCGAACAGGACGACTGTTCGATTCAACGCGGCGTCGGCGACGTCGACGGCGACCATCACCATCACCTCGGGCCTGACCGGCAAATCGGCGACTTTCGCGCCGGCATTGGCGACCAAGCTCCCGATCTTCACGGATGGCAGCATCCTGTTCATCGGTGATGACACGGCCCAGACCACGACGGCAGCCGGTATTGCTGGCGGCGACGTCGGTTCCAGCGACGCCTACTACGGTTCGGCTGGTGACGACTCGCTCTCACCTGGCGCGGGCAATGACCTTGTTCAAGGCAACAGCGGCAACGACACCGTCGCCGCCGGTTCGGGCAACGACACTGTCTATGGCGGTGCGGGCGACGACACGGTTGATGCCGGCAGCGGTTCCAACTTCCTGCAGGGCAACCTCGGGAATGACTCGCTGACATCGGCTACTGGTACCGCTTCGGCTACCATACTCGGTGGTCAGGGCACCGACACGATCGTCGGCTCGGCGCTCGCGGACTTCCTGAACGGTAACCTCGGCAACGACACCATCGGTGGCGGCACGGGTAACGACTCGATCTTCGGTGAAGGTGGCGACGACACGCTGGCGTCGACGGCGGGCGAAACCTCGCTGATCTCGATCGATGGCGGTACGGGCAACGACAGCATTACGGCTGGCGCGGCGTCTAATGTCATCGTAGGCGGCGACGGCGACGACACCGTCACGGCGGGCACGGGTACCGTGGGTTCGGCCATCGGCAGCATCCAGGGTAACCTGGGTGACGATAACCTGACCTCCTCCAACATCGGCAAGGACAACATCCTTGGCGGCGGCGGCAACGACACGATCTCGTCGACGGCGGCCAGCGGAACGGGCTTCGACCTGCTGAACGGCAACCTGGGTAACGACAGTGTCCTGGGCAGCGCTGTTGCGGATCAGCTGCTCGGCGAAGATGGCAACGACACCCTCGACGGTGGCGCTGGCAGCGACGTCATCAGCGGCGGTGCAGGCAACGACAGCATCACCTCCGGCACCGGCAACGACAACGTGCTCGGCGGTGACGGCAACGACACCATCGACGCCTCCGGCGCCCCGACGGTGAATAAAGTTGTCGATGCAGGCGCGGGCAAT
>JANNFM010000435.1:0-12665 GCA_031379795.1 Alphaproteobacteria bacterium | reverse complement strand
CCGGCTTCAGGCTGAACGACGTGTTCGGGAAGATCGTGAAGTGCCAGTGATCTGTCAGCTGGGCATCGTGATAGGTGGAGAAATCATAGCCCTTCTCGGCCCCCAGCAGCCGCTTCTGACGCTGCAGGGCCAGACGGATCTCGCCGGTCTTGCCACCCCGGAACTGCTCGGGATCCAGGCCCCAGAACTTCAATTCCTCGGCCATCGATTTCAGCGTTTCCTCTTCCCCGCCCTGCATCGTTTTGGTGGGGCCGGCGCCGGGCATCAGCATACGGGCGTGGCCGCTGGGGTATAGGTCGAACTGACTGTATTGATGGGCGTATTCCATCACATACTTGGTCTGGGGATGCACGAAGGGGACGTGGTAGGACTCGTTGAAATTGTCCTGCACAAGCTTCCAGTTGAAGTCGCCCTCCATGGTCACCCAGTGGGTGCGAACCATGTCGTCCATGGGATAGCTGTCGATCTGGTCGGCAATGGGGTCCATGTAACTGCGCAGCGACGCGCAATTCGGGTCCATATTGTACCAGACAAACCCGGCCCAGACCTCGCAGGCGATCTCTACCAGGTTAAGCTTCCCGCACGGGCTGCCCTGGGCGAAGTCCGGCTCGTCGGGAACAGTCTTGAGCTCACCTTTCAGGTTGTAAGCCCAGCCATGATAGGGGCAGACCAGCCGGCGCGCATTGCCCTGTTCCTCTGCCATCAGCAGCATGCCGCGATGCTGGCACACGTTGTAGAATGCCCGGACCTTGCCGTCGTCGCCCAGCGTGCACAGGATGGTTTCCGGGCCCAGGGTCGTGGTGATGAAATCACCGGTCTTGACCAACTGGGCCTTGACCCCGGCAATCTGCCAGGTCCGCGTCCAGACCTTTTCCCATTCCTGCTTCGCGAATTCCGGCGACCAGTAGCGCTCCGGCGTGATCGGTCGATCTCCGAGCTTGATCTCGGGCGCCTTGGAGATGTCGGCGAGGCGTCTGATGGTTGCGTCGCGCGTGTCGATTGTATCGGCCATGATTGTCCACTTCCGGCGAAACGGCACCGCCCCGTTGCGCCCTGATTGTGTCTGGTGCTGAATAAAAAGCAATATCGCTTAAAATCCGGAACACGATATTGAAGTCCGTGCGCAGGGCGCGTGCGAACCCAACGGCGGATCTGATGGCGAAGTTAAAGCTGGTATCGTCAACCCTGACGCCACAGGCATCTGCCCGGGCACCTCGTAGTGCGCGCTCGCGACGCGCGACGCCCAAGAGCGAGCAGACCCGCGCGCTGATCCTGGAAGCGGCTGTCGACTGCATCAACCAGCATGGATTTCACGGCACCAGCATGGCGCGGGTGGCGGACCTGGCAGGGGTGACCCGGGGGTGCCTGCAGTATTATTTCACCACCAAGGAAGACGTGGTCATCGCAGTGGCCCAGCACGTCGCGCGCCGCAACTGGGAGATCTATGAGGCCCAGGCGTCTAACCCCCCTGCCGGCCGCGATCTGGTTGAATTTGCGATTGATCTGGTCGCCAATCCGATCACTGATCGATATCGGGTGGCCCACCTTGAGCTCCTCACGGCGGCACGCACTACGCCGGTGCTCCGGCCCGTGTTGCAGGAGGTCGCCCAGATGGTGGAGGCCCAGGCCAAGCGCTTTACGGGTCAGTTGTTCGGCAATGCCGATCTGGCCGACACGCCACAGTTCCGGGCGGCCCGCGATCTGACGGCCCTGGTGAACGATTGGCTGTTCGTGCAGATTTTTCCCGATCACCGGGACGAGCGGATCGCCGAGGTGCTGTCGGCGCTTCGGATCGCCCTTCACACGCTCTGGCGCATCCCCAGCCTGGAAGCCGAGGCTGACCTCGCCAAGCCCCGGGTCCGCGTCAAGGCAGGCACGGCAACGACCTCGCTCCCATGAGCGGAGAATTATTCAGCGACGATTAAAGTCACTTGCGTCGGCAACCAGCGTGAGTGATCTTCTTGGCCACAAGGTGCTCAAAGCTGCCGGATCGGGAAGCGTATAGATGGCGCAAGCGGCGTGGGATGAGCTGCTGGACAAGCAGGCGTGTGTTGAACTGGTCTACCGCATGGCCAGGGCGATCGACCGCTGTGACGAAGCCCTGCTTCGGTCCCTGTTCCATACCGACGCCACGGACGACCATGGCGGATACCGGGGCACTGCCTCGGGTTTTGCCGACTGGGTCATACCCCTGCTGGGGACAATGAAACGCACCCAGCACTGCATCGCCAATGTGCTGATTGAAGTCAAAGGCGACGTAGCGCGCGGCGAGAGCTACTTCACCGCCCACCACGCCTTGCCGCAACCGGCGGGACCGGACGTCTATATGGTCGCGGCGGGGCGGTATCTGGACAGCTTCGCGCGGCGCGACGGCGCGTGGCGCTTCACCCACCGCCAGGCCTGTTACGACTGGAACGCCCAGGCCCCGTCCACCGACAGCTGGGACCGGGCCGCCATGCAGGGCTGGACGTTCGGTCAGCGCGGACCAGCGGACGCCTCATACATCAACTTCGCAGGCCAGCTCGCGCCTGCCCCAGGGAGCATATAGTTCATGTTTGACGGCCCTCTTGAGGACCGGCTGGCCATCCGCGAGCGGATCGAAGCCTACAGCGACGCCGTCTTCCGCAAGGACGCGGACGACTGGATCGCCAACTGGGCCGAAGACGGTGTCTGGCGCCTGCCCGGCATGGAGGTCGCAGGCAAGGCCCAGATCAAGACGGCCTGGGTGGGGGCCATGTCAGGCTTTGCCGTCGCCGGTTTCTTTGCGACGCCGGGTGCGATCGAAGTGCGCGGTAATCAAGCCAGCGTCAGGGTCTACACCCAGGAGATCCTGATCGACCACGCTGGCGACGTGCGCCGCATCGTTGGGGCCTATGACGATGCGTTGGTAAAGATTGCGGGCGTTTGGCTGTTTGCGAGCCGCACCTACACTGTCCTTCACGTTCAGTAGTGAGAGCGAGACATCATGAGAGTGGTCATTTCCGGTGAGATCGATTTCGCTCCCGAAGACCGGGAGCGGGCGCTTCTCGGCGCCCGTCCGTTGATTGAGGACGCCTTGGCGGAAAAAGGCTGCCTGCAATATGCCTGGACAGCTGATCTGAGCCTGCCAGGGCGCGTTCACGTCTTTGAAGATTGGGAAAGTGAAGCTGATCTCTCGGTTCACCTCGCCGCCAAACCTTATCTGGACATGCTGGCGCATCTTGGCGGCATCGGCATCAAGCAGGCGGTCACCCGCAAGTATCGCGTCGATCTTGTCGAGCCAGTCTATGATCCCGAGGGTCGGCCGCGGGGCGATTTCTTCACCGCCAAATAGCTGACGCCGCAGTATCGAGAGTTCCGGAGCGACACCGATGAACAAGGTTCTTGATCGATCAGAACTCGCCGCCATGGTTCGCAACGGCATGGCGCACGCCAGGGCCCACACAATGGCCAAGGCTGACGAGGTCGTGGCGCTACCCGCCAGCCGCTATTTCGACCCTGCCATCTTCGAGGCGGAGGTCGAAAAGATCTTCAAGCGTGTGCCGCTGTTGCTGGCCGTGACCGCCGAGATGCCGAAGCCGGGGGATTTCAAAGCCCTTGAGGCGGCCGGCGTGCCGGTCCTGATCTCACGAGGTCATGACGGCGTGGTCCGGGCCTTCATCAATTCCTGCAGCCACCGCGGCACCAACGTGGCCGCGGCAGGACACGGCAACGCCAGGCGTTTCATGTGCCCCTATCACGGCTGGACGTTCACCCAGAAGGGCGAGCTGATGGGCGTCGCCTCGGCGGACGACTTCGGCGAGATCGACAAGTCCTGCTTCGGACTGACGCCACTGCCGGTCACCGAGCGGGCCGGCTTGATCTGGGTGATCGTCAATCCCGACAGCACACTGAGCTTCGACGCCTTCCTCAGTGGCTATGACAAACTGCTGGCCCACTACGGGTTCGAGGATTGGCACTATCATTCCAGCCAGGTGATCCCCGGCCCAAACTGGAAGATCGCCTACGACGGATATCTGGATTTCTATCACCTGCCCGTCCTTCACAAAAACACCTTCGGCGAACAGATGCTCAACCAGGCGCTCTACTATGCGTGGGGGCCACACCAGCGCGTTCAGGCCCCCAGCCCTGACCTGCTGAATTTCGACAACGTCGCCGAGGCGGACTGGTCGACCGAGGACATGTTGAGCGGCGTCTGGACGGTCTTCCCGCACATCTCCATCGCCAATTTCAACGCCGGTCTGCGCACCGTGATGATCTCGCAATTGCTGCCGGGCGCAAGCGTGGGCGAGTCGATCACCACCCAGATTTTCCTGACGGTCCGGGCACCGGACGCCGCGGAATCCGCCCAGGTCGATGGACAGTGCGCCTTCCTCGATCATGTGGTTCGCGAAGAAGACTATGCGACCGGCTTTCGTCAGCAGACGGCGCTGAAGAATGGCGGACGCAAACAGGTTCTGTTCGGACGAAACGAAGGCGGCGCCCAGTTGTTCCACCAGTGGGTCGACCGTCTGATTGCTTCCGATGATGATGCGCTGGAGCAACTGTTCGCCCCGCAATGAGCGTGTCGCGTTAAGCCAGCGCGGCCACCAGAGCCGTGAGAGCCACCACGACCGGGAGGACTTGATGGCCGACGACCTTGTCAGTGGGACCGGTGCCCGCCCCGGCGAGGCCCGCTGTCCGGGTCCGTCCACCCGCGATCTGATCCTTGCGGATGGACAGGTGACGCCGCCCGCCCTGACCGAGACCCGCTACGAATTCCTCGGCGACGCCGACATTCCCTATGATCGATACACCTCTCCCGCGTTCTTCCAGCGGGAGATGGAGAAGCTCTGGCCCCGGGTCTGGCAGTGGGCCTGTCGGGAAGAGCATCTGCTGAATGTCGGCGACTACCTGACCTATGACGTGGGTCCGCATTCGGTGATCCTGGTCAAAAGCGGCCCGGATGAGATCAAGGGTTACGTCAACGCCTGCCTGCACCGCGGCACCCAGTTTCGCGCCTCCGACAGCCGGGGCGTGGCCCCGATCCTGCGGTGCCCATTTCACGGTTGGAGCTGGAGCCTTGATGGACAGTTGAAGGACATCCCCTGCCGCTGGGACTTCCCGCATGTCACCGATGAAGCCTATCGGTTGCCCGAGGTGAAGGTCGAGCGCTGGGGCGGTTTCGTGTTCATCAACATGGACCCCGAGGCCGGGCCCCTGGCCGACCACCTGGGGGTCCTCCCCGACCATCTCAAGGACGGATGGGACCTGGGCGCACGCTACACGGTGCTGCACATCGAAAAGGAACTCGATACCAACTGGAAGGCCGCCCAGGAGGCGTTTCTCGAGGCCTACCACGTGTTCGCCACGCACACCCAGGCGCTGCCCACGGCCTCGGACGCCAACGCCCAGTATGACATCTTCGGCGAGACGGTCAGTCGCTTTGTGCACACGATCGGTCACCAGAGCCCGCATCTGAAACGGGCGCAAACTCAACAGGAAATCCTCGACAAGATGCGCTCGGCTCCCGACGGCGCGACGGTCCCCGAAGGCCGCTTGGCCAGATCTGTGGCCGCCGAACATCTGCGCGGTAGCCTGGGTGCGGACTTCGGCATGGATCTGTCCGGCTACTCGGACAGCGAGATGCTGGATTCCATCGAGTACCACCTGTTCCCCAACAGCTTCATGTTCCCGGGCGTGGGCCTGCCGATGATCTATCGCTTCCGGCCGATCGGCATGGATCCGGGCCGCACCCTTTTTGATCTGCTGTTCCTGCGCCCCCTGGCCCCCGGGGAAACGCGCCCCGAAGCCCCGGCTCCGCACCGCCTCAAGCCGGAGGACTCTTACACCTCGGCCCCGGGTATGAGCCCAGGTCTTGGCTTCGTCTTCGACCAGGACACCGACAATCTAGCGCTGCAGTACAAGGGCTTTCAGGCTTCGCGCAAGCGCGGACAAACGCTCGGAAACTATCAGGAAGCCCGGACGCGGCGCGTGCACATGACGCTCGATTCCTGGCTGGGGGACCAAGACCTGTGACCGATGCCAACACGGCCGTAGAGCCGCGCGCGAGCGTCTACGCCTGGTACGCGGTCGGGTTCCTGACGGTGGCCGCCACGCTATCCAGCATTGATCGCCAGGTGTTGGCCGTGCTGATCGGCCCCATCAAGGCTGACCTGGGCCTGAACGACAGCCAGATCGGGTTGATTGGCGGTGTCGCCTTCAGCCTGCTCTATTCGCTCGGCACCATCCCGGCGGCGTGGATCGCCGACCAGCGGTCGAGGCGCATGGTCATATCCGCGGGCATTGCCTTCTGGAGCGCGATGACGGCGGCGTGCGGGATGACCCACCAGTTCGTGTCGCTGTTCCTTGCGCGGATGGGCGTGGGGCTTGGCGAAGCGGCGCTGGGGCCGGCTGCCTATTCGATGATGTCGGATCTACTACCCAAACGTAACCTGCCGTTGGCCATAGGTCTGTTCACCGCCGCACCGTTCTTCGGGGTTGGCATCGCCAGTATCGGCGGTGGGCAAATGGCGCAGTACTTCGAAACGGCACCGCCCCTGATCGTGCCGGTGTTGGGGGAGGTAAGGTCGTGGCAGGCGGTGTTCCTGCTGCTCGGGTTGCCGGGACTGCTGCTGGCGGTGCTGGGTTTTCTGACCCTGCGCGAACCGCAGCGTCAGGCCCGGGTGGCGACCGACGGGCCTGGGTCGCTGACGTTGCGCCAGATCCTGACCTTTTTCGGCGAGCGCCGCCGGTTCCTGGTCCTGCATTTCACAGCCTATATCGCGATGTCGGTACAGGGCTGGGGCCTGTTCTTCTGGGTGATCGAATTCCTGGTGCGGGAGCGGGGCCTGCCGCGGGCCGAGGCAGGTCTGAAGTATGGCCTGATGGCGTTTGCCCTGGGCTTGACCGGCAGCATCTTCGCGGGGCGACTGGCGTCCAGACTGGTTGCTCGGGGCGCGGCGGACTCGACCCTGCGCCTGGTGCTCTATGCCATCCTGGCATTGATGCCGCTGGCCATCGCCATGCCGCTGGTCCCGCAGGCCTGGCAGACCCTGCTGTTGCTGGCGCCGATCACCTTCCTGATGGGATGGCCGGGGGGGCTGGGCATGACCGCGTTGCAATTCATCGTGCCGAACGAGCTCAAAGGCCGGATCATCGCGCTCTACTCCATCGTGGTGAACGCCATATCCCTGGCGCTGGGTCCTTTCGTGGGCGGACTGATCAGCGACAAGGTGTTCGGTGGAGAGTCGCTGGGCGGCAGCCTCAGCCTGATGGCGGCGATCAATTACCCGATCTCGGCGCTTGCCCTGCTGCTGTGCCTGCGCCCCTTCCGGGCGGCGCTGGACAAGGCGCGGGCCTGGGAAGGCGCCTGACCCCTCATCGAGATGGAGCTTCGGACATGACGGACAGACTGAAGGACAAAGTCGCGGTGATCACTGGCGCGGCCAGCGGCATCGGCGCCGGGACAGCCAGGCTTTTCAATGCAGAGGGCGCATTCGTGGTGATCGCCGACATGCAGGAAGGGCCCGGCGAAGCACTGGCCAAGAGCCTCGGTGCCCGCGCGCGCTTCATCCGGACCGATGTGACCTCAGAGGCTGATGTCGCGGCCGCTGTTGATCTGGCGGTGTCGGCCTTCGGTCGGCTGGATGTGATGGTCAACAATGCCGGCATCATTGGCGCCGTAGGGCCGATCAAGGACACGCCGCTCGACGACTGGAACCGCACCATCGCCATCCTGCTCACCGGCGTTTTCCTCGGCATCAAACACGCCGCGCGCGTCATGACGCCGCAAGGCAGTGGATCGATCCTTTCGGTGGCCAGCACAGCCGGGGTGATGGGGGGTCTGGGCCCCCACACCTATACCGCCGCCAAGCACGGGGTGGTGGGCCTGACCAAGTCTGCGGCCTCGGAGCTGTCGCAGTATGGCATCCGGGTCAACGCGGTCGCTCCGGGCGGCACGGTCACCGCCATGACCGCCTCCCTCCTGACGGGCGACCCTGCAGATCATGACGGGACCCGCCGGATGATCGCCGCCGGCTCGCCCCTGGGGATCGCCGCCGGGCCCGATGACCCGGCCTTCGCCATGCTTTATCTGGCGAGCGATGAGGCCCGGTTCGTGACCGGCCATACTCTGCTGGTGGACGCCGGCCAGACCACCGGAGGATCGATCCCCGCGTTTCACAACGGCGAGGTCAGACTCATCGGAGCGCCCGTCGTCGGCTGAAGGAAAACCATGACCTCACCCCATCCCGACCCGCGCCTGGACGCCCTGATTTCGCGTCAGGAGATCTATGACCAGTGCTGTCGCTATCTGCGGGCGCAGGACCGGCTGATGCCCGCGCTGCACCGCTCGGTGTTCTGGGATGATGCGACCACCGACTACGGCTTCTATCGCGGCGGCCCCGACGGCTTCGTGGACTTCGCCCAGACCGCGCTGAAGGATCACCTCGCCAACCACCATATGATGGGGCAGGCCCTGATCGAGGTCGAAGGCGATGTGGGGTTTGGCGAGATCTATTTTCAGGCCTTTCACCGCATCGTCCAGAACGGCGCCGAACAGGACCTGTTCATCAGCGGCCGCTACGTCGACCGCTACGAGCGCCGCGACGGGGTCTGGAAGATCGCCCATCGCAGTGAACTGGTCGACTGGGCGCGCACCGAGCCCGCCGCCGATGGGTGGCTGAAGGCCACGCCCGACGTTCTGGTCGGCCACCGCGGCGACCACGATTTCAGCAACCAACGCGACGCGCTCCGCGTGCGTTGAGGCTCCGGAGGCCCTCATGACCCCGACCGATGACATCGCCATCGCCGACGTCCGCGAGATGATCGCCCGCCAGAAGATCGCCGATGTGCTGACGCGCTATGCGCGCGGCATTGACCGCTGCGAGATCGACACCCTGCTGCCGGTGTTCTGGCCCGAGGCCACCGCCGACTACGGAACCGGCCCCCAGAATGCCCAGGCCTGGGCGCGGGCGACGCTCGCGGCGCTGAAGGGCATGCTCCGCACGCAACATGCCATCAGTAATCTGTTGGTCGAGATTCAGGGTGATCAGGCCCACGCGGAGACCTACTGTCACGCCTACCACGAGCTCGATGGCCCTGACGGCCGGCGCGAAATGGTCGTGGGGGGTCGCTATCTGGACCGTCTGGAACAACGCGACGGTGAGTGGCGGATCGCGCAACGGACCTATGTGATGGACTGGAACCGCAACACGCCCTCGACCGCGCAATGGGACGAGGGTATCTACGCCGGCCTGAAAATTCGCGGCGCGCGCTGGCCTGACGACCCGCTGCGGGCGTTCCTTGCGGGAAAATGACCGGGCCGATCCCTGGTCCGCCGGTCAGTCGCGTTTGATCTATCAAATCCGGGAGTTGTTCTGGTCGTCGTCGGCTGCACCCTTGCTGCCAATGGCGTCTTCTGGAGGTGACTGGACGTGGTGGAATTTGCGGATGTTGTGATCATCGGCGCTGGTGCCAGCGGCCTGGCGGCTGCGATTGCCGCGCACGATGCCGGCGCCCACGTCCGCCTGATCGACAAATCCACCACCGTTGGCGGGACGGCTGCAATTTCCGGCGGCGTCGTATGGGCCCCGGCCAACGCTCATATGGCGCCCGCTGAACGGGACGATGATCGCGCGGCAGCGCGCGCCTATTTCCACGCCTTGTCCGACGACCTGGATGACGATGTGCTGTCGGCGTTCATCGATGGTGCTGGTGACGCTATTGCTTTCCTCGAAGCGGCAACGCCCCTGCGCTTTGCGGTCCTGGAGGGCTATCCCGACTACTACCTTGATCGACCCGGCGCGCGTGCCGAGGGCGGTCGGGCGCTGGACACGGATCTCTTTGACTTCGGTCGTCTGGGCAGCTGGGCGGAACGGGTGTTCACGTCAGGGCCGGTCCAGCGGTTGATGCTGCGCGAGACCCCGCTGGGCGGCGCCACGACCCTGCCGTCGATGGAGACGTTTCACGCGCGCATTCAGAACGATCAGCGCGGCTTTGGACAGGCGCTGGTCGGTGCCTTGCTGGCCGGGTGCCTGGATCGCGGCATCGAGCCGATCCTCGGTGCGCCGGTGCATCGCCTGCTGGTCGAAGACGGGGCGGTGGTCGGGGTTGAGTATAATCTTGCAGGTGGGGCTCACCGCCTGATGGCCCGACGAGGCGTGATCCTGGCGACGGGCGGTTTTGAGTGGAATACCGAGCTCAAGCGTGCGTTCCTTCGGGGGCCGCTCACCCACCCGGCCTCGCCGCCCATGGCGACCGGCGACGGCCTGAAACTGGCGCAGCGGGTCGGCGCCGGACTTGGCAATATGACCAGTGCCTGGTGGGCCCCGACGATCACGCCGGGCGGAGAGACCTGGCCGGACGGATCACCACGTTCCGCGCCTGTCCTGATCGAGCGCACACTGCCCGGATCACTGATGGTCAACCGGAGGGGTCGGCGTTTCTGCAACGAGGCGACCAACTATTCCGCGCTCGGCGGCGCATTCCAGCAGTTTGATCCGGGCACCTACGACTGGGCCAACCTGCCGGCCTGGTTGATCTTCGATGCCGACTACAAGTCGCGCTATGCGGTGGGTCCGGCGCCACCCGGTCCTGAGGCGCCTGACTGGATTGTTTCTGCTGCAAGCCTCGCGGCCTTGGCGGGCGTGATCGGCTGTGATGCCGCTGGACTGGAGGCGACTGTGGCCCGCTTCAACGACCATGCAGCGCAGGGACACGACCCCGATTTCGGGCGAGGGCAGAGCGCCTATGACACCTTCTACGGGGATCGATCACGTCCCGGTGCGGCCGGCACCCTTGGACCCTTGTTGACCGCACCGTTCTACGCCGTGCCGATCCATATGGGCGCACTGGGCACCAACGGCGGGGTGCGAACGGATGCCTGTGGCCGTGCGCTGGATCCCGATGGCGCCCTGATCGATGGCCTCTACGCGGCAGGTAATGTGATGGCCGCGCCGACGGGCTCGGTCTATGCAGGGGCAGGTGGCACCCTGGGTCCGGCCCTGACCTTCGGTGTGATCGCGGGACGCCATGCCGCCCAGCGCTCGAATGCCCGCCCCCATCTAAACGACCAACATGAGACGTCCGCAACATGACCGCCCTTCGCAAAATCCTCGTCCTCGGTGCGAGCGGTGACCAGGGCCTGCCCCTCCTGGCGAAGCTGCTTGAAGAGGGATTCCACCCGACCGCCGGCGTGCGCCGGGCCGACGCCCTGAAGGGCACCCCCTTTGCCGCCGTCCCGGTCGTCGCAGCGGATATTGAGAGCGAGGAGTCGCTGTTCGAGGCGTTCAAGGGACAGGACGCATTGGTCATGCACCTGCCGTTCGAGTTTGATCGCGCCCGGGCGGCGGGATTTGGCCAACGGATCGCCGCAGCCGCCAGGCGCGCCGGCCTGGGCAAGATCGTCTTCAACACCAGCTGTTTTGTCGCCGACCACGACCTGAACCTGTCCGCCCACGATGGTCGCCGCGACATAGAGCGGTCAATCGCCGAAACCGGCATCCCCTATGTGGTCATTCGGCCGGTGGTGTTCATGGACAACATGATCCGCGTCTGGTCGAAGCCCTCGATCGTCAACAAAAGTGTCTGGGCCTATCCGGCCGGCGAGACCCTCAAGATTTCCTGGATCTGCCTGGAGGACGTCGCAGCCTACATGACCTGCGGTCTGGCGCGCGACGACCTGACGGCGGAAAAAATACTGGTCGGGGGCCCTGAAGCCCTGGTGGGCTCGGAAGTTGCCGAGCGCCTGAGCGCCGCTGCGGGCCGGACCATCCGTTTCCAGAGCCTCACGCCGGACGACTACGCCGCCAAGATGAGCCTGCTGGTGACCGGCTCGTCCGAGGTCGCCCCGCACAGCATCTACGACGGCATGGCGCAATTCTATCGCTGGTATAACACCCAGCCGACCTCGCCGCTGGTGGTGGACATGGCTTCGGCACTGGCCAAACTGCCGATCACACCCACGCCCATGGCGGTATGGGCCGATCGTCAGGACTGGAATCAAGTCTGAATACCCACACACGTGTCGAAAACCGTCTGTTCTGACGGTCTAAGGCCATCGCGCGTTTGACATTGAGCTAGGCTGTGCGACGATCCTTGAAAAGGCTCTCGGAAAAGAGAGTTCATAGGGGGTTACGCCTATGCTGAAAGTCTCGCTCAGGTGCCATGTCAACGCCGTCGGCGACGCCAAAAGCGTAGCGGACGCAGCGGCCCCCCTGATGGCCATCGGCCGCGCCATAGGTCTCGATCTGCCAGCTATCATCGAGGACTTCACCGCCAAGCGCGTCCGAATGAGCACCAGCGGCGGCTTTGGCGAAATCTTTGGCCCTGTGATCGCGCCGAAACCCTATCCGGGTTCTGAGAACGCGCACCATTCCTGCCCCATTGGTCGGGCCTGCCGGATGACGATCGATCCCTTCGCCTGGCGGGTGGATCGGATGTTCCAGACCGGATTTCCGTGGGATTCCGCCATGGACGCCTTCAACCGGCGAACCGCAGAGCTCGGCGTCGTCGCTGGCGTTACGGTGCCGGTGCACATGCCGGTCTCGCGGGTTGGAGCCGTCGGCTGGCTGGCCCGCGACAGTGATGTAGATGTCGAACGCATTCTGGCGACCTATTCCAACGAACTGCGGCTGGCCGCGCATCTGTTCATGGGCCATGTCTATCGCGAACGGCCAGACGCCATGGTGGTGCTGCCCTACGCC
>JANNFM010000417.1:0-9224 GCA_031379795.1 Alphaproteobacteria bacterium | reverse complement strand
GCCGGCGCGGTCGGTCAGGGCAAAAGGCGGGCAGGGCACGGTCATCGAACGGGTCTCACCTGAGTGTTGGCGGAGATGGATGGGAATCGAACCCACCACACGCCTTTTGGACGTGTCACTGGTTTTGAAGACCAGGGAAGCCACCAGACTCCAGTCACCTCCAGACAGTGTGACACTAGAGCGTGAACGCCGGGGAAGCGAAGCGGTTTTCCGGGCGCTCCGGGCTAAGGCGTCACCTTGCGGACGTCGCCGTTGCGGGCTGTGACGCCCTGGGTGTCCAGATACTCCAGCACCGGCACGATGAACTTCCGTGTCGTCGCCAGGGTCGCGCGCGCTTCGCCGGTGGTGAATTCACGGGAATCCGGAAACGCCACGCCCAGGCGCTCGCCGGCGTCCCGGAGCGCGTCACCGTGAAACACCAGGGTCTGGCGCAGGGCATGGTTGCGCAGCGAGACAGTGCGTCCGGTGTCCACCAGCAGCTGGAGCAGGTCCGCCGCGTTCGCGCCCTCGTCGGCCATCGCGCCGATGTCCGGCGGCATCAGCCCGCCTTCGCGAAGGCGCGCCTCGATCCGGGCCAGCCGCGATCTGTCGGCGACCGAGAGGTTCGCGAGCGGATCATGGTCTGGCAGGGCCACCTGTGACCCGGTCAGCCGGATCCGGCCGCTGTCGGCCAGGGCGGCTTCGGCTGCTGCGAGAATTTCCCGTGATGCGCCCTTGGCCAGGACGCTTCGAAGGGGGCTGACGGCGATGCCGACCCTCAAAGGTGCGTCCCGATGCGCGGCGGCGAGCGCCTCGAGATACGCCGTCCTGACGTGCGCCATTGCGACGCGATCGACCAGCCGTCCGCTGTCCAGCGCCTCAAACGCCAGATCAAGTCGCTGCATGACCTCCGTCCCTGACCGTCGCGAAAGCCGGCAGAGCTCAGATAGCGTAATCACCCCGCCGTCGCGCGCCGCCAGGGCGGTGGCGATCTGGTCCAGATTGCCGTGCGTCGCCGCGTTCAGGACCGCCAGCCGCTGTGGCGCGCGGCCCCGCCAGGGCGCAGCCTGAGGATCCAGCACGACGGCGCCGCCAATCGTCTCCGCTGGCGACAGCCGACGCAATACGGCCCGCTGTCCGGCAAAGGCGATGACGGGCGAGGCGAAACGCAATTGCGCCACACCCCGCGCGCCGGGCGCGATGGACGTGGCGCCGATCAGGCGCAGCGAGCCGACATCCTGTCGCGCGCCCCACATCACCCGCAGCTGATCCAGGTGTTTCAGCGCGCGCGGACTGTCGGTGGACAGACTCACCTCCACATCCACCTGCTGGGTCGAACCATAGTGATCCGGCATGCAGAGAACCTCGCCGGTCGGGATGTCTTCGGCGGATACGCCGCGCAGCCCGACGGCGACGCGTCCGCCAGGGCGCGCTGCGTCCATGGACTGGCCATGGACCTGAAGCTGCCGGATCGTGACCCGGCGTCCGGAGGGTTCCAGCATCATCTCCGCACCGGTCGTCACCAATCCGCCCAGCAGCGTGCCGGTCACCACGGTCCCGGCTCCGGCCACCGAGAAACTGCGGTCAATTGGCAGGAACGCGCCGGGCAGGATTTCCGGCACCGGTGCGCGGGCCACCAGCGCCTCAAGGTCGGCATCCAGTTCCGCCATGCCTGCCCCCGTCACGGCAGAACAGAGGACGATCGGCTCGTCCGCCAGAAAGGTCCCCTGAAGTCTCGCACGGGTCGCCGTCCGCGCAGACACCTCATCGCCAGGCGTCAGGAGATCAACCTTGGTGACCACCACGATCCCGGCGGTCACCCCCAGCAGTTCTGCGATCCGCAGATGTTCCAGGGTCTGGCGACCGAAACCCTCGGTGGCCGATACCACCAGCAGCACCGCCCGCACGCCGGTCGCGCCCGACACCATCGCGCGGATGAAGTCCTCGTGGCCTGGCGCGTCGATCAGATCGATGACACCCGATGGCGTGGTCCGCGCGGCGAACCCCAGGGTGATCGAAAGGCCACGCTCGATCTCCTCCTTCAGCCGATCCGTCTCGACGCCCGTCAGCGCGCGGACCAGCGATGACTTGCCGTGATTGACGTGGCCGATGACGGCGAGCGTCAGGGTAGGTGTCACGGGTCCGCGCCTCTGCCTGGGTCCATGGGTCGACAGCCGTGCGGCGTTGGCTTGCCCCGGTCATCGATGGCTCTGTACAACACAGTTCTGCTGTTGCCGGAATGAGCCGGATCGCGGCGAAGAGATGCAAGATGGTCGCGCGCCGGGCGCCTCAGACACCCGTTCAGGACCCTCGACGCCGCCTGCCGGCGGTGGGGGTCCTGTGTGCTGATCCCGCAGCCGCGTCGCTGAACGCCCGGTTCGGTGCGGTCGCGGTAACCCGGATGGTCCGGGCGGTGCTGGCCGAGGCCCGCGACCGGATGGCCACTGACGCGCCAGTGATCCCGACCGTGGCGGCGCTCCTGGATGACGTCGCGCGGCGGCTGGAGGCCACGGGTCGCGAGACCTTGTTCCGCGTGATCAACGCCACCGGCATCGTGATCCACACCAATCTGGGCCGCGCGCCGCTGGCGGCTGAGGCTGAGGCCGCCATGCTGGCGGCGGCGGGGTACGCCAATCTGGAAATGGATCTGGAAGATGGTCGGCGGGCCTCGCGTCACGACCATCTGGACCGGTTGATCGCCGATGTCACAGGCGCCGGAGCGGGCCTGGCGGTCAACAATTGCGCCGGGGCGGTGATGCTGGCGCTGGCGGCGCTGGCGGCGGGCACACCGGTGATTGTGTCGCGCGGCGAACTGGTCGAGATCGGCGGCGGGTTCCGGGTGCCGGACATCGTGGTCCAGAGCGGCGCGCGCCTGGTCGAGATCGGCACGACCAACCGCACCCATCTGCGCGACTATGAGCAGGCGGTCGCCGATCATCCCGACGCGCGGGTCATTCTGCGCACTCATCCCAGCAACTTCAGGATCACCGGCTTTACCAGCGCGCCTTCGCTCAAGGACCTCGCCGCCTTCGCTCATGAGAACGGTCTGCTGATCATCGAGGACCTTGGCGGCGGCGCCCTGATCGATCTGGAGCCCTACGGTATTCACGGCGAACCCCGGGTGCAGGACAGCGTCCGCGCCGGCGCGGACCTTGTCATCTTCAGTGGCGACAAGCTGATGGGCGGACCGCAGGCTGGCGTTGTCGCCGGTCGTCGGGATCTGGTCGAGACCCTGACGCGCCACCCGCTGGCCCGCGCCTTGCGACTGGACAAGCTGTCGGTCGCGGCCCTGGCGGCGACGCTCAGGCTCTATCGTCCACCTTCCGATCCGGCCCTCAGCGTGCCGGTGTTGCGGATGCTGACGGAAGATGTCGGGATCGTCGCGGCTCGCGCACAGGCCTTGCGGGCTGAGCTCGAGGGTCACGGTTCGCTTGCGTGCGAGATTGTCGAGACGCCGGGCTATGCCGGCGGCGGGGCCATGCCGATGCATGCCTTGCCCAGTCGCGCCTTGAGCCTGACGAGTACCGCCCTCAGCGCGGAGGTGCTGGCGCGCCGCCTGCGGACCGGCAGAACCCCCGTGGTCGGCCGGATCGAGCGAGACTGCCTGCTGCTGGATTTACGAACTGTCGCGGATCACGAGTTGGCCGCCCTGGCCGCCGCCGTCGGCGACGCCCTGACCCTGGAGCTCTGAGCCATGACCTTTCCGATGCCCAATGTTTCCACAGACCTGACCGGCCAGACCGCCCTGGTGACCGGGGCCTCATCCGGTCTCGGCGTTCGCTTCGCCAAAACCCTGGCGCGCTGCGGTGCCAAGGTCGCCCTGACCGCGCGGCGGCTGGACCGGCTGGAGGCGCTGGCGACCGAGATTCGCGCTGACGGGGGAGAGGCCATCGCGCTGGAGCTGGACGTCACCGACGCGGATCAACTGCTGGCGGTGGTGGGCAAGGCCGAGGCGGCGCTGGGCACCGTGACCATCCTCGTCAACAATGCCGGCATCCCCGACGCGCAACGGGCGGTGAAGATGTCGGTGGACCTGATCGACCGGGTGATCGGGGTCAATCTGCGCGCGCCCTACATCCTGTCCTGCGAGGTCGCGCGCCGTCTGATGGCCGCCAAACAGCCGGGGCGCATCGTCAACATCGCCTCGGTGGCGGCGTTTGAATACAGCGGCAATGGCGCGGCGCTCTATTCGATCACCAAATCGGCGGTGGTTCGGATGACCGAAGCGCTGGCGGTGGAATGGGCCAGCGCCCGGATCAATGTCAACGCCATCGCGCCAGGCGCCTTTTCCTCCGAGATGATGGACGGGATGCTGTCACGCGTGGGCGACATATCGCAGCACTTCCCGCGCAAGCGGATCGGCGACCCGGCCCAGCTGGACTCGACCCTGCTGTTCCTGGTGTCGCCGGCTTCTGAGGTGGTGACCGGCGCCTGCATCCGGGTCGACGACGGCCAGAGCGGGCGTTGACGTAAAACCCTGGCAGAGGCCTATGCAGTCAGCGACCTTCGCCGCCGCAGCATCGCGCCCGCCATGCCGAAGCCGCCAATCATCAAGGCCCAGGTGGCGGGTTCGGGGACGGCGCCGGCGTTGGGATCGACGCGCCGGTTGTTGACCAGCCAGGTGCCGGAGTTAGCGGTCACGCCCTGAGGCAGGACGAAGGCGTCGGACCCGATCGGGACCTCGAAGGTGTTGGCGAAGGCCACGCTTCCAAAGTTTCCCGACCCGATGGCGAAGGTCGTCGCTCGCAATGCGAAGGAGATATCGATTGGTGTGCCGAGCGTCACGGTGACGAATGGTGTCCTCAGGAACGCGGCGGTCAGCCCGGTGTTGGGGTCGTTGAGCGTGCCGCCAACGAGGTTCAACCCGGTGTAGGAGGTATTGGTGGTCGCGCTTCTCTGAAGGACGAACTCGAACATAGAGCCACCGAAGCGGCCGCCTCCTTCAAGCCGCGGCTGCGAAGCTCCCTCATTAGCGAGCAGCCCCTCCAGGACGAGATTCAAGGCGACGTCCGCCTGAGTGGCGTTCGGATCGACAGAGAAAAAGGTGACGGTGTCGGAGAACGACGCTTGCGCGAACAGGCTCACCAAAGGGCCAAGGGAAACGACGCGGGCCTCGACGCCGACTTCGCCGAACCCGGCGGCAGCCAAGCCATTCGCGCCTCCATTCGGGCCCCCGCAGTTTGCCGTGCCGATCAATGCCGCGGACGCCGTCACATCAAACGCGTTGCAGACGCCCCCGCCGCCCGGGCCGCCAGCTTGAATTCGCATGGTCGCGGCCGAGGCTGGCGCGGCGAGAGCGGCGGCGGCCAGTACGGCAGGCAGGGCCAGAAGCATGGCATCAACGGGGTTTCCGGGGAATCGCATCGAGGGCCTCCTGAACAGATGGCGCGAGGTCGCGGACGGCGACCGACAGTGGGCGTTTATCGCTGGACGAACTTTAGATCGCCGCCCGACCCCCGCCCATTGGCCAGATGGCCTAACCAGATGGCCTAACCCGATGGCCTAGTCCCTTGCGCCCGCCGCCGATCTGGCCAGATTGAGAAGGGGGAAACAGGTGACCGCGCGACCATGAACCTGATGATGCGCATGCATCTGATCGCAATCGTCGTGGCGATCGCCTCGATGGGGCTGGTTCATGTCTGGCTGGGACATATCATTCCGCCGGCCAGTCTGGTGCTCTACGACCTGATCTTCGGCGGGTTCATCCTCTGGTGGACGGGCTCCATCATCTGGCAACGGGTGCGCAGGACCGGCACCGACGATACTGCCGACGCCTGGTATGGCCACACGCTGTCGGTGTTCTGGGTCGGCAATGCCGCGGTCGTCGCCACCTTCTGGATCTCCATGTCCTACGCCAGCGAGGCATTGCAGCTGCTGGTGACGATGATGTGCCTGGGCACCATGACCGTCGAGGCGATCGGCACCGTTCGCACCCCCACCTACGGACGTCGCGGACCTTGGGGAACCCTGGCGCCGCTGGGGGTTCCGGTCGGACTGATCGCCTGGTATGCGCAATCCGGCGCAGAGTTCGCCATTCCCGTGATCGCCTGGCTGATCGCCTTCTGCGCCACACTGCTGATCATGCGCGAGACGTTGCAAAGATCCGTCGATGCGGCTTGGCGCGCCAAGCGGGCCGCAGAGTCGGCGCGGGACGCGAGAAGCCAGTTCCTCGCCTCAGCCTCCCACGATCTGGCCCAGCCGCTGCAGGCCGCACGCCTGTTCTTCGACCAGGTCCTGCAGGGCTCCGAAGGCGCCTTGCGCGACCGGGCCATACGCAATGTGCGCTGGGCGTTCGACACGACCGAGCACTTGCTGGGTCAGATGCTTGATCACCTGCAACTGGAATCGGGTAAGGTCACGGCCCGGACCGAGCCTGTGGCCCTGGGCCCGCTGGTGGCCGGCGTCGCGGAGATGCATGAGCCGGCGGCCCGTCTGGCCCGCCTCGATATCGTTGCCATGCCGTCCCGCCTGATCGCGCAATGCGACCGGAACCTGACCGAGCGCGCCCTGGGTAACCTGGTGAGCAACGCCATCCGCCACGCCAAGGCCAGTCGGCTGCTGATCGGCGTTCGTCGCCATCGCGGGCGGGTGCGTATCTGGGTGGTCGACGACGGGGCAGGCATTCAGGCCGTCGATCTGCCCGGTCTGTTCCAGGATCACGTGCAGGGCTCCGACCATGGCGACGAAATTCGCGGCGGCTTCGGCCTGGGGCTGGCGACCACGCGCCGAATGGCGGCGTTGATGGAGGGCCAAGCCGAACACGATCCACGCTGGAAAAGAGGCAGCGCCTTCTGGATCGAACTTCCGTTAGGCTGATGTCAGTGTTTCAGTCGTCTGTTGGCCGTCGCCGACGGAGGCCCTTCAGCTGTGCGGACCTGTCTGATCTGTGATGACCATGCAATGCTGCGCGAAGCGTTGGCGGGCGCCGTTGCGATCGGCTGGCCCGGCGTGGACGTCGTTCAGTGCGGTGATTTTCCGTCCGCCTGGCGTGCGGCCGAGGCGCAGCCGGACCTGATCCTCAGCGACTTGATCATGCCAGGCGCCACACCGTTGGAGGGCGTGGGGCGTCTGCGGGCCATTGCCCCGGGCTCGCCCATCCTGGTGGTCACCGGCAACGAGGACGAGGCGACTTTGCTGGGCCTGTTCGAGCTAGGCGTGGCGGGCTTTGCGCCCAAGACGTCGAAGAGCGCGGTGATCGAGGCGGCGATCCGGCTGATCCTGGCCGGAGGACGCTACCTGCCGCCCCGCCTGATCGACATCGCCGCCCGTCGTGGCGGGGATGCGGTCCAGCCAGGCGCTCGCCTGACCGCGCGCCAGGTTGATGTGCTGAAATTGATCTCCATTGGCCAGTCGACCAAGGAAATCGCCCGCGACCTCGACCTGTCGCCGGCCACCATCAAGGCGCACACTGCCGCCGCCATCGCCGCCCTCGGCGCCGCCAATCGCGCTGAGGCGGTGTTCAAGGCGCGCGAACTCGGTTTGATCTGACGCTCGACCTCTACACGTCAATTTTTTCTACCGGTCGACGCCGGGACTGCTAACCTGCGCGGCAACAGGCCAACAGGACAGCGGGTCAGATGGCGAAATTCGATCTCCGGAAGCTGCCGCCGCTCAAATCCCTGAAGGGGTTTGAGGCCGCGACGCGCCATCAGAGCATTCGGGAGGCGGCAGACGAGCTTTGCCTGACCCACCCGGCCGTCAGTCATCAGGTGCAGCTGATTGAGGAAGCTCTCGGCGTCGCTTTGTTTGTACAGCAAGGCCGCGGCATCGTTTCGACGCCGGAGGGGCGCGCCCTTTACCCCTACGTTCGCTCTGCGTTCGAACTGTTGATCGAAGGGATTGAAGCGGCGCACCGCCAAAGCCTGGACAAGCAACTGCGGGTCCAGACCTACGTCACAGCCTCGATCCGATGGCTGGCCAAGCGGGTGCCGCAGTTTCTGGCGGATAACCCCCGGATCAAACTGGCCCTCAGCACCTGCGCCGTTGAGTGGGAATTCGACGACATCAACGCCGATGTGGGGCTGGTCTATTATGAGGCAGACCCCGGATCGAAGTACCATTGGACCCCGCTGTTCGAATACGCGCTCTATCCGGTCTGCAGTCCCGGTTTGGCGGCCCAGGTCGGCCCGGCGGCGAGGGTCGCTGATCTGCTGCATCAGCCGCTGGTGATGATCCAGACCGAGGTTCGAAACTGGCAGGCGTGGTTCGCCTCGGCCGGTGTCGAGTTTGACCCGTCCAGCAACTATCTGGTGGTCGATACGCTGGCGGTGGCGCTGGAACTGGCGCTGAACGGTCAGGCGATTGCGCTGGTGAACGGCCCGTTTGTCGATGACGATCTGGCCGAGGGCCGCCTGGTGCGACCGGTGGATCACAAGCTGGTCTGCCCGGGCGAATGGGGCCTGATCTGCCGCAAGGAGCTGCAGGAAAACCCGTCGATCAGGCTCTTCATCGACTGGATGGCCAGAAGTGCGGCGGCCCCGGAGACCCTGCCCAAGGTCGCCTAGAGGCTGCTTGCGACGGTGAGCGCGCTGGTGTCGCTGTCTTCCCCCTGGAAGGGGGAAAGCGGCCCGATGCGCGGAGCGCGAGTGGCCGATGGGGGGTCTTATCGCCCGACTTCCCCCATCGGCGACACGCTCCTGTCGGAGCGTCGCGCCGCTTTCCCCCGCCAGCGGGGGAAGCTGAAGGGCGGCCAGTCCCTGACGGCCACTAGGAAATATTCAGCCAGGCGGACTTCGACTGCATATAGCCTGCCAGGCATTCCATGGATTTGTCGCGGGTGTTGCCCGACTGTTTGAACCCGCCGAACGGCTGGGTCATGTCGCCGTCGCCAAAGCAGTTCACCCAGACCACCCCGGCTTCCAGAGCCTTGATCATCCGGTGCGCGCGCCCGAGGTCCTGCGTCCAGACGCTGGCGGCCAGACCATAGATGCTATCGTTAGCGACCCGGACCGCATCGGCCTCGTCGGTCACCTTGATCACCACGGCGACCGGCCCGAAGATCTCTTCGCGGGCGACAGCCATTTCGGGGTGAACGTCGGTGAAAAGGGTCGGAGCCACGTAGGCGCCGTTTGCAAGTTCGGTGATGGCGTGGCCGCCCAGAGCCAGGGTTGCACCCTCGGCCTGACCTTTGTCGATCCACTGCAGCACGCTGGTCTGATGGGACCGGGTGACCAGAGGCCCCAGGGTCGTGGCCGGATCCAGCGGGTCGCCGGCGCGATAGAGTTCACCGGCCCGGTGGGTGAATC
>JANNFM010000405.1:0-3474 GCA_031379795.1 Alphaproteobacteria bacterium | reverse complement strand
GGTGTAACCAAAATCCGCAAGCGCCAGATCTCGACGGATACCCGAGCGATCATAGCCCCACGCGGAGACGAGAACGTCTTTGGTTTCCGCGCCGTAGCAGCCCGCGTTCATGGTCAGCGCGCCGCCGATGGTGCCCGGAATGCCGGCGTAGAATTCCAGTCCCGCCAGCCCGGCCTTGGCCACCGCCCGGGCCGCCGACGCGTCCAGAGCCGCCGATCCCGCCACGATCCGGTTGCCGTCAATCTCGATCCCGGCAAACGCACGACCAGCCAGCCGGAGGACCACACCTGGAACACCGCCGTCACGGACGATCACATTGGAGCCCACGCCCAGCACGGTCACCGGGACCGACAACGGTAATCCGTTCAGGAACTGCGCCAGGTCGGCATGATCCACCGGCAGGAACAGCACGTCCGCGGCCCCGCCCACCCGGAACCAGGTGAAGGGGCCCAGCGGCTCGTCGCGCAACAGCTTGCCGCGCACGACCGGCAGCGTGTCGCGCCAGTCGGTCACGCCGACAGGGCTTCCAGCTCGGCCGGCAGGGCGTAGGCCCAGCTGGTGATATCGCCCGCGCCCAGCAGAACGACCAGATCGCCGGAGGTGGTCTCTTCGCGAACCATCGCTGCCAGATCGGCCGGCGCGCCCAGCGGCAAGACCCGACGATGGCCGTAACGGCGCAGGCCCTCAGCGAGACTGTCGCGGCTGACGCCCGCGAGCGGCGCCTCGCCGGCAGCGTAGACGTCGGCCACGATCACCGTGTCGGCGTCGGCGAAGCAGGCGCAGAACTCGTCGAACAGGTCCTTGAGGCGCGAATAGCGGTGCGGCTGAACCACGGCGATCACCTTGCCGAGCGTCACCGCGCGGGCGGCCCTCAGGACCGCGGAGATCTCCACCGGATGATGGGCATAGTCGTCAACCACCCGCACGCCGTGAGCCACGCCCGTGGTCGTAAAGCGGCGCTTGACGCCCTCAAACGCCGCCAGCCCGTTGCGGATTGCCGCCTCATCCAGGCCCAGCTCGCGAGCAACGGCAACGGCGGCCAGCGAATTCAGCACATTGTGATGGCCCGCCATCGGCAGGTGCAGGTCACGATAGCGGAGCAGTTCACCCTCATGCGGCCGGATCACCACGTCGAACCGGGCGCCGTCCGGACCCATACTGATTTCCTCCGCCCGCACCTCGGCTTGGGGGTTGACGCCATAGGTCACCAGGCGCCGGTTCTCCACCCGTGCGGCCATGGCCAGCACCTCGGGGTGATCGGTACAGATCGCGGCGAACCCGTAGAAGGGGATGTTCTCCACGAAATCGCGGAACGCCTTCTTCACCGCGTCGAAGTCGCCGTAGTGATCCAGGTGCTCGGGGTCGATGTTGGTGACCACGGCGCAGGTGGACTTCAGCTTCAGGAACGTGCCGTCGCTCTCGTCAGCCTCGACCACGATCCAGTCGCCCGTGCCCACCTTGGCGTTGGTGCCGTAGGCGTTGATGATCCCGCCGTTGACGACCGTCGGGTCGAGGCCGCCGGCGTCCAGCAGGCTGGCGATGATCGAGGTGGTGGTGGTCTTGCCGTGCGTGCCGCCCACAGCGATGGAGAACTGCAGCCGCATCAGTTCGGCCAGCATCTCGGCGCGACGCACCAAAGGCAGGCGACGCTCGCGGGCGGCCACCATCTCGGGATTGTCGGGCTTGACCGCCGTCGAATAGACGATGGCGTAGGCACCCTCCACATTAGCCGGGTCCTGGCCGATGAAGATCTTCGCGCCCAGTTTCTCCAGCCGCTCGGTGTTGGCGCTGGCCTTGGCGTCGGAGCCCTGCACCGTATAGCCAGTGCGCATCATGATCTCGGCGATGCCGCTCATGCCGATGCCGCCGATGCCAATGAAATGCACGGGGCCGATTTCGAAGGGGACGGGGCGACGGGTCATGTGCAGGTGGATAGTCGGAAAGGCGGCGCGGCGGAAGCCTTCAGCCTCATCGCAGACTCACGTGCTGGCGATACGGCGAAGCGCCTGAACAAGCGGGGGAAGCTCCTGCCGCACGACTTCCCAGACGACTTCAAGCCGCACCTTGTCATATCCGTGGATTAAACGGTGGCGCATCCCGATCATGTCTGACCATCGCAATTCGCTGTGAGCATTCCGAAATTCAGCCGACAGCCTGCCTGCGGCTTCACCGACGATCTCGATCGCTCGTATGACCGCATGTTGATGAAGTTTGCTCCGTAGGAACGCCTCTTCATCAAGGCCTTCAATGAACTCCAGAGCATCATCAGCCGACAGGATGATGTCTAGGACGAAGCCAAGATCGCGCTCGCCGGGTTCAAGCGGCATAGAGAAGCTCAGCGTCGGCCAGAATGCTCCTGCGGCGGATGTGATTGCGGCTTTGCTCGATAGCCTTCCGCTCGATGAGGTCGACGCGACGGCCCAGAAGCGTCTCCAAAGCATGCTTCAAGTCGAGGAAGTTGCGGTATTCCAGTGTCGGCGATGCAAACTCGACCAGCAGGTCTACATCGCTGCGTGTGGCGTCGAACCCTTCGCCATGCGACGCCGAGCCAAACACATCCAAACGCAGCACGCCGAACCTCAGACAGAGTGCAGTCAGTTCAGGTTTGCGGCGGGCGACCAGATCGTGCACGGCGACCTTCTTCCTATCCAAATACAGACGCATGGTCGCGCGTCGCTTCGGCGAGGAAGCCCGCACCACCGGCCGGGTCCCCCCCATCGGTGCGGTACTTAACGAACAATTCTTCAAATCCACCCGGGACAAAACTCACCATCAGCCGGACCGTGTCATTAGTACGATTTGCATATCCGTGCGCGGTACCCGGAGGAACGCGCACGAAATCGCCAGCCTTCAACGTCACAACCTCGGCATCGATAAGAAACTCCAGTTCGCCGGCCTGTATGTAGAACGTCTCTTCAATGCTGAGATGAACATGTCGGCCATAATCGACAGCGGCACTATCAGAGGCGCGCCCCGAAGCCACGATGTACTCCATCAGAGAGTAACGACCCCCGGTTTCGTGACCGAACACGAGGACGCGCCCCTGATCTGGTCCGTCCTCGAAGCTGACGCCGTCAATGCTGGTTGTGATGTAGGGCGAACTCATTGGAGCAGCTTAGCACACAACGGCTAAAGCGCAGCCGTGGCCTCTACCACGTCCGCCAACCGTTCCGCCGCATCGGGAATGGCCACCGAACGTGCCGCGGCCGCCATGCGCGCGAGGCGGGCGGGATCGTTCAGCAAGGTCGCCAACGCGGTCGCCAACGAGTCCACCGTCAGCTGGCTCTCCCGCGCGATCTCCGCGCCCCCAACGTCCGCCAGGAGTTTGGCGTTCTGGCCCTGGTCGTCGTCGAGCGCGATGGCCAGGGGCACCAGGATCGAGGGCCGTCCAGCTACCGCGAACTCACAGACTGTGCCCGCCCCCGCCCGGCCGATCACCAGATGCGCGTCGCGCAGGCGGCTGGCCATGTCGCG
>JANNFM010000394.1:0-5788 GCA_031379795.1 Alphaproteobacteria bacterium | reverse complement strand
GCCTGGGTGGCGAGAGTTGGGTCGCTGCGTTCCTGGCGGTCGGTGCGCTCGTACGCCGCCGCCGCGGCGCGGGATACCCTCACTCCCCAGACCACCCGTCCCCCGACCCCGGTTCACCCGCAACGGTTCCCTGAGTTTGCGGGGCGGGCGCGCGACGTATCGCGCTGATCCGGTCCTACGCCGACAGCTTCGTGGGTAACGAGCGGATACGCGGCGTCGAAGAAGAACTCGTGCGCGCAGGGGCGACCGTCGCGGCCGAATACCGCGGTGATTTTGACTATGATCGCGGCGTCGCCGCTGTCGTTCACTGGGCGGAACGCGGCATCGACGACTACGACGCCATCATTGCGGCCAACGACATGATGGCGATGGGTGCCAAGGACGCGCTGGTCCACAAGCTCGGCAAGAAAGTGCCTGAGGACGTTGCCGTCGCCGGCTTCGACGGGGTCGAGGCGTCGCGCTGGTTAAGCCAGAGCATTGCCTCGGTCGATCAGCCCATCGAACATATGGCAAAAGCAGCGGTCGAGATGATGGCGCTGCGCATCGAGAACGACCAACTGCCCGCCGAGCGCCGACTGTTTCCAGGGCGATTGCAGCGGGGGTCGTCGGTCACAGGCTGAAGCCTGTCAATCACGCCAACCCGCCAGGTCGGCGACAATCTTCCAGCCCCAGATCCCGGGCCGTGGCGCGATAGGAAGCCAGCTTGTCGGTGACAATCGTCCCTGGGTGAACGCCCTGGTTCCTCAGCAATTTCCTCAGCAGCTTCAGCGCTAACGCCTTGTTGCGACGTTCTTGGATCAGCATGTCCAAGAGTTCGCCCTCGTCGTCGACGGCGCGCCGTAAAAACATCCGCTGGCCGCCGATCTTCACCACCATCTCGTCCAAATGCCAGCGGCCAGTCGGCTTGGGCGTGAGCGCGGCAGGTTGTGCGCTCAGAGCCGACCGAACTTCAGCGTTCAACACTAAACCGTCTCGTAGCTGACATCGATCCCCCTCTGGGCCAGCAGTTCCTCAACGCCCCGAAAGCTCAAGGTGAACCGGAAATATAGCCACACGCGCATGGCGGATCACCTCCGCCGGGAACCTGTGGCGCTTGTAGGATATCGTTCTCATGGGCGGCTCTATCCCGGCCACACGGCCTTATCTGGAGACGACTTAGCGTTTACCTGTCAGCACCACGCGCCCTGCTGCCGGGCTGGTATGGCTTTGGTTCGGCGGTAAGGCGCGTCGCTCAGCCAACTGCGGGAGATGTACGAGGCCTGGCCCTTCTTCTCGTCGGCCATCGCAAACATGGAGATGGTGCTAGCCAAAGGCGACATGGCGATCGCCGGCCGCTATGCCGGCCTCGTTCAGGATCGAACCGTGGCCACCCACGTGTTCGGTCAGATCCGAGCAGAATGGGATTGTACCATCGAGACCTTGCTTGCCGTCACAGGCCAGAGCGCGTTGCTGGAAAAAACCCGGACCTGGCTGCGGCGATTCGCTTTCGCCTGCCTTACATCGACCCACTCAACCACCTTCAGATCGAACTGAGCCGACGCAGGCGGGCCGGAGATAGGGCCCAGTTGGTACTCGACGGCATTCATCTGACGATCAACGGGGTGGCCGCAGGGCTCCGCAACACCGGCTGAGCCGTTGACGCAGGCCGTGCCCTGAAAGGGCCACAGCTCCTACAAAGCAGCCGGTGCGTCCATGGGACGATGGGTTCTCTGAACGGACGTGCACCGGCTATACGAAACGATCCCGCCACTGGTCCGACTACCAATTTCCCGACCAACACGACAGGCATCGCCCTGAGGGAAAGCGTCAAGAAATTCACAGGCTGGCGCGAACGAATCAACAGCCCACAGAACTCGGGCTTCCGCCCTCAAATGGCCGCTTACGCAGCGGAAACAGTCAAAATCTTCGAAAGAGAGCGCCATCGCGCGCCGGCCTGATGGGTCGTCGGAGTGATCCCGAAGCTGCGTCTGATGGCACAACTCTAAATCACATAATTAAGCACATTGAGGGCATTTTAGGTAATAAAAGGCCTTGACCAGCCGCCTGTATCAACTCACGGTTGGTGGGCCCGGCCTTTACGGGCTGTCGAAACGGTAAGGATCCAGCGATGAGACCCATCTCCAGAAATCGTCGTGGGATCACATTTGGCCACCCAATGGGCGCGGCTCTGCTCCTCGCCGTAGGGGCGGCTCTGGTGATGGCGGAGCCCGCCTGGGCGGCCGGGGGCGGCACGGCCATGCCCTGGGAAGGGCCGCTGACCACGATCATGAATTCGCTCGCCGGACCGGTGGCGAAGGCGATCGGCGTGATCGCCATCGTCATCACCGGGCTTGGCTTTGCCTTCGCAGAGGGCGGGTCGGCGATGCGCAAAGGTATCGGGATCGTGTTCGGTCTGGCCATCGCGTTCACCGCGACGACCTTCGTGACCAGCTTCTTCAATCTGACCGCCGGCGCGGTGTTTTAGGATGGCGGGATCCCGGATCGAGGGCTTCGAGATCGGCTTCCACAGTTCGCTGTCCGAGCCGGTGACGATCGGCGGCGTGCCACGGATGATCGCGGTGTTGAACGGCACCGTGACCGCGACCCTCGCCCTGGGGCTCCAGGTCCCGATGATCGGTATCCCCTTGGGCCTTGCGGTCCACGTCTGCGCCTACTGGCTGGCCAAACGCGACCCCTACTTCTTCGACGTGCTCGGCCGCCACATCCGGCAAAAACCCTACTGGGACGCCTGATGGCCCGCCGCCCGTGTTCGTCGGGGGGGCCTGCACGTTTTGGCTCCCCTCCCCCCTTTGTCCTGTCTCCACGGCGCCAGCCCGATGCTGGCACTCGGCTTTCCTGGAGGAGGCTTCACCTTGCTCTATTTGAAGGAATACCGCCCGAAGGCTGAGCGCCTGTTTGACCATCTGCCCTGGGTCGCGCTGATCGGCCCCGGCCTTGTCCTGAACAAGGACGGCAGCTTCCAGAAGACCCTCAGCTTCCGGGGACCTGACCTCGCCAGCTCGACGGATGCCAGCCTTGTGGCGATCCGCGCCCAGCTCAACAACGCCCTTCGCCGTCTCGGCTCGCGCTGGTGTCTGCACATCGAGGCGCTTCGGGCAGCCTCCCAGGATTATTCGGCCGGCGGGTTTCCCGATCCGGTGTCCGACCTCATCGACGATGAACGGCGTGTGGCATTCGAGGCGGAGGAGCGGCACTTCGAGAGCCGGTATTTCCTGACCCTCACCTACCTGCCGCCCGAGGAGGCGGTCAGCACCGCCGAAAGCCTCCTGCTGGAGAACGCGCCATCCGGCCGCGGCGCTGCGGGGATGTATCGCGCGGCCCTCAATGACTTCCTCGGCACGGTTCGCCAGGTCGTCGATATCCTGACCGCCATCATGCCCCGCGTGGCCGAGCTCTCGGACGATGAGACGCTCACCTATTTGCACGGGTGCGTTTCGACCAAGCCCCACTACGTCCGCACCCCCGAAACGCCGGCCTATCTCGACGCCTTCCTCACCGACGATGACTTCCAGGGCGGACTTTTTCCCAGGCTCGGGAAGAGCTTCATCCGCACGATTTCGGTGCGCGCCTACCCGACGACCTCGTCGCCCGGACTGCTCGACCGCCTCAACGAACTGGGCGTCGGCTATCGCTGGGTGTGCCGCTATCTGCCGCTCGACAAGGAAGACGCCCGGCGGGCCGTGACCACGCTGCGCAAACGCTGGTTCGCCAAGCGTAAGGGGGTCATGGCCCTGCTCAAGGAGGCCATCACCCACGAGCCTTCCCAACTGGAAGATCCGGACGCGGCGGCCAAGACGGACGACGCCGACGCGGCCTTGGCGATCCTCGGCGGCGACTTTGCCTCCATCGGCTACTTCACCCCGACCGTCACCCTGATGGACCGCGACCCCGACCGCCTGGCCGACCGGGTTCGTGAGGTGGAAGGCGCCATCAACCGGGTGGGCTTCGTCTGCAAGGTCGAGGACATCAACGCGGTCGAGGCCTGGCTCGGAAGCTTGCCGGGGCAGGCCTATGCCGACCTGCGCCGGCCGTTCGTTTCCTCCCTGAACCTTTGCGACATGATGCCGATGTCGGCCATCTGGCCCGGCCCGACGCGAAATGAACACCTCACCGCCGAGTGCGCCAAGCGCGGCCATCCCGGCAGCCAGCCGCCCCTCATGGTCACGCGAACCGCTGGATCGACGCCGTTCCGTTTCGACCTCCACCAGGGGGATGTCGGCCACACGATGGTGGTGGGCCCGACCGGCGCCGGCAAATCGGTGCTGCTCAATACGATCGCCACCCAGTGGCTCCGCTACCCCGAGGCCCAGGTGTTCTTCTTCGACAAGGGCGCCAGTTCGCGCGCGGCCACGCTACTCACCGGTGGGCAGTTCTTCCACCTTGGCGGCGACCAGGGCGAACTCGCGTTCCAGCCGCTGGCTGAGATCGACGGCGCCGAGGACCGCGCCTGGGCGCAGGAGTGGGTGCAGGATCTGGTCGCCGCCGAGGGCGTGGAGATCACGCCGCCGGTAAAGGAAGAAATCTGGGGCGCGATCAAGAACCTCGCAGCCGGTCCCCGCGAACAGCGCACCCTGACGCTGCTGGCGGCGACAATCCAGGATCACACAGTGAAGGCTGCCTTGGCGCCCTTCACCCTTAGCGGGCCGCACGGCCATCTTCTCGACGCTCAGCAAAACCTCTCGTCGGACGCCCGTTGGCAGACCTTCGAGATGTCGGACCTGATGGCCAGCAAGGCCGCGCTGGCCCCGGTTCTCACCTATATTTTCCGCAGCCTCGAGAAGCGGTTCGACGGCCGACCGACATTGCTGGTCCTCGATGAGGCCTGGCTCTTCCTGGATCGGGGAGCCTTCGCCGCGAAGATCCGCGAGTGGCTGAAGACGCTGCGCAAGTTCAACGTCGCCGTGGTTTTCGCCACCCAGAGCCTGGCCGACATCGCCAACTCATCGATCGCGCCGGCCCTCATCGAAAACTGCCCGACCCGGGTCTTCCTGCCCAACCCCGACGCCCAGACGCCACAGATCCTGGCGCTCTACGAGGCGTTCGGCCTGAACGCGCAGCAGGTCAGGATCATCGCCAACGCCACGCCCAAGCGGGAATATTACTATCAGTCGAGCACCGGCAACCGGCTGTTCGAGCTGGGCCTTGGACCCCTGGCGCTGGCGACCGTGGGCGCCTCCTCGCCCGGCGATCAGCAACTCATGACGGCGCTCCTTGAGGCGCACGGGCGGGCCGGATTTGCGCCGGCCTACTTCGCGGCGGTCGGACACCCGGACGTCGCGAAATACCTCAGCGACCAACTCGTAGAGGCGAAGGTCGCATGACCATTCCTCGCCAATCAGATGAAACGACTGCGGCCCAGCCTCGCATCACGCCCTGGATCAACGCCTTCGCGGGTCTTGCTGAACGGGTGCCGTCGCGCTGGAGCCGGACGCGCAAGCATCGGCGGCTACTGTTCCTGGTTCTGTGCGCGCCCGGCTTCGTCGCGATCTTCGCGACGCCGCTGCACCACAACTTCTTCCTGCTTGTGTTCGGGATCGTGCTGTTCGCCGCCGCCGCCCTGTTCCGCGCGCTGACAGAGCCGCTCTTCGAGCGCGTGGACGCTTCTGGACCGCTGGTCACTTCCCCTTCCCCACCCCCCTCGGAGGACTCTCGCCATGCGTAGGCTTGTCGCCACGACCGCTGCTGTTGCGGTCCTCAGTCTCGGTCTCAGCACGACCGCGCCGCCGCCGGCGCAGGCGCAGATCGCGGTCATCGATCCGCAGGCCATCGTCCAGGCCATCAAGCAGGT
>JANNFM010000431.1:0-5303 GCA_031379795.1 Alphaproteobacteria bacterium | reverse complement strand
CCTCGCCGCCCTCGGACGAGGCGATGGCCGAGGTGAAGAAGAACTTCATCTCGAACACGCCGCGCGGCGTGGCCAGATACTTGTTGGACGTGACCCGGCTCACCGTCGATTCATGCATGCCAATGGCTTCAGCCACCGTTTTCAGGTTCAACGGCCGCAGATGCTGGACGCCGTAGGCCAGGAAGGCGTCCTGCTGACGCACGATCTCGGACGACACCTTCAGGATTGTGCGCGCCCGTTGGTCCAGGCTTTTGATCAGCCAGCTGGCCTGGGCCAGGCAGTCGGCGACAAAGGTCTTTTCCTGATCGGTCCGCGACTGACCCGACACCCGGGCGTGATAGCGCTGGTCCATCAGCACCCGCGGCAGGGCGTCGGAATTCAGTTCCACATGCCACAGACCGCCCAGGGCCTCGCGCACGAAGACGTCGGGCGCCACCGGACTGGAGGGCTCCCCCCCAAAGGCTGCGCCCGGCTTGGGCGTCAGGCCGCGGATCTCGGCGACCATCTCGCGCAGATCCTCATCGTCCACCCCGCAGATCCTGCGCAACGACGTCATGTCCCGCTTGGCCAACAAGGGCAGGTTGTCCAGCAGGGCGGCGATGGCCGGATCGTAGCGGTTGCGATCCTTCAGCTGGATCATCAGGCATTCGCGCACGTCCCGGGCCGCCACGCCGACAGGGTCAAACCCCTGGATCACGCCCAGCACGCGTTCGACCAGCGCCGCTTCGCAACCCAGTCGCTCGGCCACCTCGGAGACTTCGGCGCGCAGATAGCCGCCCTCGTCAACCGCATCGATCAGCACGCCGGCGATGATCGTCTCGGCCGGCGACAGGCCCGAGGCGGCAAGCTGGCCCTGCAGATGCTCCGACAGCGTCAGCTCGCGTGTCAGCCGCCCCTCAAATCCCTCGCCGTCCTGATCAAAACTGCCGCCGCTTCCGGCCTTGGACCAGTCAATGGCGCCGCCGACGTCAGAGACGGCCTCGGGTGCGTCGCCCGTGGCGCGCTCGCCCGGCGAGGCGTCGTCATGGGTCGCGTCCAGATCCGCCCGCGCCTCGGCGTCGGCCACCTGTTCGGCCACGACCGGGCCGTCCGCTTCGGACGGCGCCTCCATCTCGGCCTCGCCGTCTTCGCGCTGCAGCAGCGGATTGCGTTCAAGCTCGGCGTCAATGAACGCCTCGACCTCAAGATTCGACATCTGCAGCAGCTTGATCGCCTGCTGCAGCTGGGGGGTGATGACCAGCCCCTGTCCCTGCCGAATCTCAAGTCGTGCGCTGAGCGCCAATGGTCCGTCCCCAACCCCGTTACATACCGCCAAGCTAAGGGGCGAACCCCACTGACAGGTTAACGCCGCAGGATTTGGCGCCGACGCGGGGACACGATGCGCGCGGCCGTCAGTTCCAGGGAAATTCCGGAAACGTCTGCACCATGAGGCGGTTCGTGTAGGCGACCAGATTGTCCAGCTGGACCGCCTCAGTCCGGAGCTCACTTTGGAAGTACGGCGTATAGAGTCCGGCCAGCATGGCGAGCATGGTCGCGTCGGCGCCACAGGGCCGTTCGCCCATCAGATAGGGCCGTTCGCCCAGTATCGCCGATAGCGCCTGCAGCGAACGCATGGCCAGCGCCACGATCTCGCGCTCGCTGTGACGTCCGAGCCCGTGGGCGCGCATCGCATCGCGGACTCCCTGCAAGGCCCCTTGCCGCAGTTGCGCCCGCAAGGCCTCCGGCGCCTCATCGAAGAAGTGGGCCGGCCCGCGCTCGAAATTGGCCGGGATCAGCCAGCGGAAATAGACGATCGCCCAGCCAAGGTGGTTCTCGAGCATCCGCTCGACCGCCCAGGCCTCGCCCCGGCGGCGTGCGTCGAGCCCGGCATCCAGGTCGATTCCATCGGTCGCTTCCACAAACTCACGGATGAAGGTGGAATCGGCGATCCAGGTCCCGTGGTCCTCAATGAAGGGCACCTGGCCCTTCGGCGACTCATCGGGCTGGGCCCGGCGCTTCTCATAGGGCTGATCCGCCATCCGCAGCTGCGCCTCGGTCTTCATGACATAGGGGCTGGCGTCCGGCAGTCCGAAGGCGGCGCCCGCGCCGTAGAGAATGATCATCTGTTGGCTCCATCTCTGAGTTGACAGCGCCACCCTGACAGCCCCTAGCTGCCACCATTCTGTCAGCAGCCTGGCAAGAGGATCTCGTGCGCCGCGCCGACCGCCTGTTTCAGATCGTCCAGATCCTTCGGCGCCTCAGCCGTCCGGTCACCGCCGACGCCATCGCCCAGGAACTGGAGGTCTCCAAGCGCACCGTCTACCGCGACATCGCTGACCTGATCGGCCAGCGCACGCCCATCCGCGGCGAGGCCGGCGTCGGCTATGTCCTGGAGGACGGCTTCGACATGCCGCCGCTGATGCTGACGCAGGAAGAGGTCGAGGCCGCCGTGCTCGGCGCCCAGATGGTGGTGGCCCGCGGCGACCCGGCGCTGCGCCGCGCCGCCCAGGACCTGATCGCCAAAATCGGCGCCGTGATCCCCGAAGCGCTGCGGCCCCTGGTCCTGGAGCCCGCCACCCGGGCCGCCTCAAACTGGCGGACCACGCCCGACAATGTCGACATGGTCCAGGTCCGCGCCGCCATCCGCGCCGGCCACAAGCTCATCCTCACCTACCGTGATGAGCAGGAGGCGGAGAGCCAGCGCACCATCTGGCCCTTCGCCGTCGGCTATCACGAGACCACCCGCCTGATCGTGGGCTGGTGCGAATTGCGCCAGGACTTCCGCAGTTTTCGCACCGACCGGGTCGCCGGGGCCGAATTCACCGACGCGCGCTATCCCGAACGCCCGGCGACCCTGCGCGCCCGCTGGCGCCGCCGCCAGAGCGAGATGTGGGCCGCCTGGCAGGCCAGCAAGGGTCCGCCGCCCTGATCGGGCGCCCTCAGATCTTGCGATCCCGCCCCGCCCAGTACGGCGCCCGCAGGGGGGCCTTTAGGATCTTGCCCGCGTCGCTGCGCGGAATGATCTCGACGAAGTCGAACGACTTGGGGACCTTGTAGCGCGCCAGCGTCGCCTGGCAGTGGGCGCGGAGCTCGGCCGCCAGGGCCTCATCGCCGACCCGGCCGTCGCGCAGCTGCACGATGCCTTTGACGTTTTCGCCAAACTCGTCGTCCGGCACGCCGATCACGGCGGCGTCGACCACCGCCGGATGCAGGTGCAGCACGCCCTCGATCTCGGCGGGATAGATGTTCACCCCGCCCGAGATGATCATGTCGATCTTGCGGTCGGTGAGCCAGAGATAGCCGTCAGCGTCGATTCGCCCGACGTCGCCGGTGGTGAAGACGCCGGGCGCGAGGTGAGCCGCGGCGGTCTTGTCCGCGTCATTGTGGTAGACAAAGTCGGAGCCCATGAGACTGCGGAAATAGAGCGCGCCCTCGTCGCCGGGCGCGACGGGCGCCCCCGCGTCGTCCACCACCAGCACCTCGACCATGGGCGAGGGCCGCCCGACGCTGCCGCCCCTGGCCAGCCACTCCTCGGCGGTGATGGTCGAGATGATCGAGCCCTCGGTCGAGCCGTAGTATTCCGAGATCTTCGGGCCCCACCAGTCGATCATCGCGCGCTTGACGCCGGGCGGACAGGGCGCAGCGCCATGCCAGACCACCGTGAGCGAGGCGCCGGAGAACCCGGCGCGGGCCTCGGCCGGAACGTCCAGAAGCCGCTTCATCTGGGTCGGCACCAGGTGGATGTGGGTCACGTCGTGGGCGTCGACCACCGCCAGGATCTCGGCCGCGTCGAACTTGTGACGCATCACGACCGAGACCCCCGCCACCAGCGGCAGGAAGGTGTAGGCCCACTGCGCCGAGTGGTAGAACGGGCCGCACAGCAGCGCCCGCCCGCCCGCCGTGACCATCGCGGCCACACCGGCGGCGGCCATCTTGAGGAGCTCGGGTCCCATCTCGGTGTTGCCCGACAGCATGCCGCGCACGCCCTTGGGCCGACCGGTAGTGCCGGAGGTGTAGAACATCGGCCCGCCCAGGCGCTGGTTCGCCGGCTCCTCGGCGCTCGCGCCTGCGATCACGGCCTCGTAGTCGACGAAGCGCGGATCGTCGGCCAGGACTCCGATCCCGCCGCCCGCGGCGTCTGCGATCCCCACCACCGTGCGCACGCCCCTGGCGCGAGGGTCGGCCAGCGCCGCCGCCGTGGTCGCGGCGAACCGGCCGTCGGCGACGACCGCGACCGCGCCGGCGTCCCCGATCAGATAGGCCAGTTCATCGGCCACGAAGTGCCAGTTGGCGGGCACATAGGTCCAGCCCCCGTGGGCGCAGGCCAGGGCCACCTCGAACCAGGGCCGGCCGTTTCCGGCCACCACCACCAGGGTGTCGCCCGCCGTCAGCCCCTGTGCGCGCAGGCCGTTGACCAGTTGGTTGACCCGCGCGTCCAGCGCCGCCCACGACGTCTGGCCGGTCTCGTCGATCAGGGCGATGTCCTCGCCCCGCTGCGCTGCGAATTCGCTCGTCAGTAACGCCATGACCATTCTCCGCTCGGCTCGCCCCAGGCGGGTCCCACGACGACCGTCCGGAAGAAGCTCCCGGATTACTTAGACACGACCCTGGAAGTCACAAGGCCAATTGCGGGGCCGGGACACTCATGTCGACCCCTTGTTCCCTCTATGTTCCAACCCCACATAACCGGCCATGAAGCCCCGCGCGACCTTCACCGCCGAAATCGCCGACCGCATCCTGAACGGCCTGGCCAGCGGTCAGGGCCTGCGCGCCCTCTGCCGGGGGCCGGACATGCCCACCCGGCCCAGCGTCCTGCGCTGGCTGGCCACGCGCCCCGACTTCGCCCGCCTGGCCGCCCACGCACGCCAGATCGGCGGCCTCACCGGCCCCGGCCGCCCCTCAGGCCACAACGCCCCGGTCGTCGACCACATCTATGACCGCCTCTGCGCGGGCGAGCCCCTGCGCACCCTCTGCCGCGACCCGGCGATGCCCAGCCGCAGCACCGTCCACACCTGGTCCCACCGCCACCCCGCCACCGCCGACGCCCTCACCCTGGCCCGCGACATCGCCGACTGGGCCGCCGCCGAGCGCCAGTGGGAAGCCTGGGGCGAGGGCCCGGAATCCCCACTGAACAAATGAACCTCCCCCGCAAAGCGGCTATCGGATTCACACATTGTGATTTTGTCCCAGGATGATGAGGGTTCGTTTGGCGGCCTGGATTTCGAGCCATCCGTTGAGCATGACGATGGGGCCGGGTTTTCCGTAGTATCCGGTCCATCCGCCGAGTCGTGCGCAGACCCATGCGGCGTAGGCGAGGGAGGCCT
>JANNFM010000390.1:0-3985 GCA_031379795.1 Alphaproteobacteria bacterium | reverse complement strand
CGCGAACCCTGCGGGTCGCCCCGCTCCTTCAGGTCCAGGCCGGCGCAGAACGCGTTCCCCGCCCCCTGCAACACCACGACCCGCACATCGCGCCGCCAGTACAGGCCGACGAAGAACTCGCGCAGTTCGGTCACCAGATTGCGGCTGAGCGCATTCAGCCGATCCGGCCGGTTCATGGTGGCCCAGACGACATCGCCGTCCTGACGCAGTTCGAGGTCAGCCATGCTCAGAGCCCCTTCAGCCAGTCGAGCAGCAGGGCGGTGGTTTCCGCTGGTCGCTCCTGCTGCGTCCAGTGGCCGCAACCCGGCAGAATGTGGACGCCGCGCAGGTCCGTCGCGTGTTCGCGCATCAGGGCACCCGGATCCGCAATCCGGCCAAACCCGTTGAAAGCCGGGTCCTTGTCCCCGCCGATCAGCAACGACGGCTGTTCCAGCTTGCGGTCCTTGAAACCTTGCAGCCACGCGAAGTCGCGCTCGTGATTGCGGTAGCGATTGATCGGTCCGCGGAAGCCGGACCGCTCGAATTCCTCGACATAGTAGTCGAGGTCGGCAGGCGACAGCCACGCCGGCATCACGCCCGGATCCATCATGCCTTCCAGCAGGGTCGCATCCACACCCTTCACCGGCCACGAACCCTTGGGGGCCTCGCCGGCGATGCCGAAATAGAACTTGCGCAGGAAGTCGCGGACGTCGCCCTCAGCTTCTGCCTCGGGCGGGCCGACCTTCTGGAACCAGTCCTGATAAAAGAAGATGCCCTTGGACGTGAAGGCCTCGCGGAAGACGTCGGTGAAGGGTCGCGTTGGGGCGCCCATGAACGGCACGGACAGGCCCGCGACCGCCGAAATCCGGTCCGGTCGGGTGAAGGCGGTGTTCCAGACGATGGGCGCGCCCCAGTCATGGCCCATCAGTATGGCCTTTTCGCCGGGCGCCATCGCCTCGATGACGCCCACAACGTCGCCGGTCAGCGCCTCCATGGAATAGGCGTCAACGGGATAGGGCTTGTCCGACCCGCCATAGCCGCGCACGTCGATGGCCGCGACCCGATAACCGGCGGCGGCCACGGGACCGATCTGGTGACGCCAGGAATACCAGCTCTCCGGAAAGCCGTGGACCATGACCACCAGAGGCCCCTCGCCCTCTACGGCGGCGCGCAGCCTCGAGCGGCCGGTGTCGATCCTTTGAAATTCAGGCATGACGATCCTCACGTTGGCGACCCCATGCTTCTCCGGCGCACGATCCAAGGCAAGACTGACCCCGCGTCACGGTTGACCTTCGCGCGCGCGGCGCGAACGATGTCACGCAGGGAGGAGCGCCCATGGTCTCGCTGACTGAGAAGAGCGCCGGATTCGAATGTGTGCTTTGCGCGCTTGAAGATCATGTCGCGACCATCACCCTGAACCGGCCCCAAAGGCGCAATGCGCTGAATTATCGGGCCTATGACGAGTTGGAGCAGGCCTTCCGCACGGCGACAGCCGATCCGGAGGTCAGGTGCGTGATCGTCACCGGCGCCGATCCTGCGTTTTGCTCCGGCGATGACGTGGGCGAGATCATGGCGGGGCCGAAGCCAGTATCCAGAGCGCCAATGCCAGTGACGTTTCAGGCGACACCCGCGGCCATCGCGGTGCTGGACTGCGACAAGCCGGTGATCGCGGCGGTGAATGGCGCGGCGGTGGGCTGGGGGATGGAACTGGCGCTGTTCGCGGACATCCGCATCGCGTCGGACAAGGCGAAGTTCGGCGAACTGTTCGTCAAGCGCGGCCTGGTCTGTGATGTCGGCGGGTTCTATCGGCTGCCCGCCATCGTCGGACCAGCCAAGGCAGCGGAACTGCTGTTCACCGGGGACATCTTCGATGCGGCGGAGGCCTTGCGGATTGGCCTGGTCAGCGAGGTTTGCGCCCACGCCGATCTGATGAAGCGGGCTCGCGACATGGCGGGCCGCATCGCCGCCAATCCGCCGCTGGCGGTGCGCCACCTCAAGGCCGGCCTCACGCGCTATGCCTATGGCGATCCCCGTGAGATCGGCGCCTGGGCCATCGAGAAAATACGACTGCTGATGCAGACCGAAGACCACAAGGAGGGCGTTGCCAGCTTTCTCGAAAAGCGGCCGCCCGTGTTTCAGGGGCGATAGGGTTTACGGGATTGGGGTGCGGAATTTTGGAAACAACGACCGCTCATCCCGGCGAATGCCGGGACCCAGATCTCGTAGCTGGGTGGTGGACGGGACGGACTCAGCGGCTCTGGAGAACACATCCGAGCTATTCCATCTGGGTCCCGGCATTCGCCGGGATGAGCGGTATTGGGGGAGGACGCTAAGCGCATGGATCTGGATTTCAGCGGCAAGACCGTGCTGGTCGTGGGCGGTTCCAGCGGGATCGGCAACGGGATCGCCCATGGCTTTCGCGAACGGGGTGCCGCAGTTCACATCTGGGGCACGCTGGACACTGCCAAGGACTATGACGGCGCCGAAGGTTCGGACCTGACGGGCCTGGCCTATGCCAAGGTGGACGTCGGCGTGCGAGACGAGATCGCCGCCGCCCCGGCCATTGCGCCCCTCGATGTGCTGATCCTGTGCCAAGGCACGGTCCAGTATCGTCGCGCCGAGTTCGAACCGGAAGGTTGGGATCGGGTGATGGCGGTCAACCTCGACAGCCTGATGGACTGCGCGCGCAAGTTTCGGGCGACGCTTTCCGAGCGAAAAGGCGTGATCATTATCGTCAGTTCGATCTCCGGCTACACCTCCAACCGGGGCAATCCGGCCTATGCGGCGTCAAAGGCCGGCGCGATCAGCCTGACCAAGACCCTGGGCGAGGCCTGGGCGCCGGAGGGCATCCGCGTGGTCGGCCTGGCGCCGGGCCTGGTCGACACCAAGCTCACCAAGGTCACCACCGAACATCCCGACCGGCTGGAAGGCGCCCTGCGCTCGATCCCGCTGGGCCGGATGGGCACGCCCGCCGACATGGCCGGCGCGGCCCTGCTGCTCGCCTCGCCGCTGGCCGCCTATGTGGTCGGCCACACCCTGATTGTTGATGGAGGTCTTTCCCTATGAACAGCCGATCTGTAGCGGGCTCCGTTGTCCTGATCACCGGCGCCGCCAGCGGAATGGGCCGGGCCACCGCCGAGGTATTTGCCGCCGAGGGTGCCCACGTGGCCTGCACCGACATCGCCGCCGAGAGCGTGCGCGAGGTGGCCGATGACCTCACGCATCGCGGGTTCAGCGCCGAGGCCTGGACGATGGATGTGGCCGATCCCGCGGCGATCGAGCTTGTGACAGCCGCAATTGCGGCAAGGTTCGGCGGCATCGACATCCTGGTCAACAACGCCGGTGTCGGCGGCTTCGCGGCCATCGACGCCGACAATTACGAGGTCGTCTGGGCGCGAACGTTCAGCATTCTGATCACCGCCCAGCAACGGATGATCCGCGCCGCCCTGCCCCATCTGCGCAAGTCCGCCGCACCCCGGATCGTCAACATCGCCTCGACCGAGGCGCTGGGCGCCACCAGCCGCGACAGTCCCTATGCCGCCGCCAAGACCGCCGTCACCGGCCTGACCCGGGCCCTGGCGGTCGAGCTGGGTCCGGAAGGCATCACCGTCAACTGCATCTGCCCGGGGCCCATTCTGACCGCGATGACGGACGCCATTCCCGAGAAAGACCGCGAGACCTATGCGCGCCGCCGCACGGCCCTGCGCCGTTATGGGCGGCCCGAGGAAGTGGCGCATATGACGCTGAGCCTGTGCCTGCCTGCGGCCTCGTTCCTCACCGGCGCGACCATCCCCGTCGACGGCGGTCTGATGGCGCGTAACGCCTAGAAGCCGTCAAGGATTCGCAAGCGCAGCGGTTTCCCCCTTGGGGTAGGGGAATCGCATGTGTGAACAGTTTGGGTGGTTGTATTTGAAGGTGTGATGGATTCTGAGGAATTTCCCTGTTGGAGGAGGTTCGGATGCTGATCCTGGAGGTGCTGGACGAAGTTCCAGACCCGCGCCGATAC
>JANNFM010000389.1:0-1799 GCA_031379795.1 Alphaproteobacteria bacterium | reverse complement strand
GGATCCTCGATGGTGCGACCCTGAACCAGGTGGGCATGGAGCCGGGAATGCCGAGGGCGGCGATGATGTATGCGTGGATGCAACGCCATCCGGACTTTGCGCGGACCATCTGGATGGCGCGCGAGGAGCATCACATGCGTCTGACCGAAACCGTGATTGAGCTGGCCCGGGCCTGCACCCCCGAAACGGTGGGGCAGACAGCGCGCGCGATCCGGGCGATCCGGCGGCGGGTCGACGGCGATGGCGCTTGACGCGCCCGCCCGCGGCGGCAAACAACGGGTCTGTGTGGGGGACACTGAATGACTGACGCGGCAGACGGCCTGACGGGCGAAGCTGACGAGGCGCCGATCACGCGCGGCCAGATCAGCGCGGCGGTGATGGGCAATGCGCTGGAGTTCTATGACTTCACCACCTACGCCCTGTTCGCGGTGCAGATCGGGCATGTGTTTTTTCCGACGGGCGATGCGTTTCAGAACCTGATGCTGTCGCTGATGACGTTTGCCGTGGGGTTTGTGGCGCGGCCGATCGGGGCGGTGGTGTTGGGGGCGTTCGGCGACCGGGTCGGGCGGCGACCGGCGATGCTGGTCAGCTTCCTGCTGATGGGCGTGGGCGTGCTGGGGCTGGTGCTGACCCCCGGCTACCACACCATCGGGATTGCGGCACCGGTACTGCTGGTGGTGTTCCGCCTGATCCAGGGGTTTGCCCTGGGCGGTGAGGTGGGGCCGACGACGGCCTTCCTGATCGAGGCGGCGCCTCTGCACAAGCGCGCCCAGATCGGCGCCTGGCAGAGCGCCAGCCAGGCCATCGCGTCACTGTTCGGCGCCACCATTGGCCTGATCATGACCCTGACGATGAGTCCCGAGGCGCTGGAGACCTGGGGCTGGCGCCTGGCGTTCGGTCTGGGCGCCATCGTGCTGCCCTTCGGCCTGTGGATGCGCCGACGGCTGCCGGAGACCCTGCACCGCAAGGAGGTTCCCACCGATATCCATCCGACAGCGCGGGGGCCGCTCAGCCATTTCCGGCCGCTGGCGCTGGGCCTGGCGATGATCATGAGCTTCACGACCTCGACCTATGTGTTGCTCTACATGACCACCTATGCGTCGCAGACCCTGCATATGAGCCCGACGGATTCCTTCGGCGCCTCGGTGGCCAATGGGGTGGGCGGGATCGTGTTTGCTTTGCTGGGCGGGTTTCTGGCGGACCGGTATGGGCGAAAGCCGGTGATGATTACGGCCCGGGTGCTGTTGCTGCTGGCGACGTTCCCGGCGTTCCTGCTGATCGTGCGCAACCATGACGCGGTGACCCTGATCGCGGCGACGGGACTGCTGAGCGCGCTTAGTTCCACCAGCGTCGGCGTGGCGTTGGTGGCGCTGACCGAGTCATTGCGCAAGGACGTGCGCAGCAGCGGTCTGGCGATTGTCTACGCCATCGGTGTGACGGTGTTCGGCGGCCTGGCGCAGCCGTTCATCACCCTGATCCTGAAGACGTCAGGCAATCCGATGGCGCCAGCCTGGTACATGATGGCCGCCGCTGCGATCGGCATCGTGGCGATGTCGCTGCTGAAGGAAACCAAACCGGTTCCGATCACTGACGCGCGGGCGCTGATGGAGACCGCATAGAACTTGTCAGGGAGTCCGAGGACCTTGGAATTCCCCCTATGGGGTAGGGGAATCGCATGTGTGAACAGTTTGGGTGGTTGTATTTGAAGGTGTGATGGATTCTGAGGAATTTCCCTGTTGGAGGAGGTTCGGATGCTGATCCTGGAGGTGCTGGACGAAGTTCCAGACCCGCGCCGATAC
>JANNFM010000379.1:0-5699 GCA_031379795.1 Alphaproteobacteria bacterium | reverse complement strand
CGCGCGTTGGAGACGGCGAGCGGGACCTTGACCACCGGGCCGCCACGAAGCTGGTTGGTGATGTCGAACGTGGTGTCGCGGTAGTTGAACGCCCCCTCGCCGCCAAACTCCAGTGTGTGTGCCGGGTTCACAGTCCACTTGATCCGGCCGCGCGCGATGCGCTCGCCGTTCCGTGTCGTCCGCTCCTGGGTGCGCGTCAGGAAGGTGGCAGGAAAGGTCTGGATGTTGAACACATCGCGCTGATCAACGCTGCCGTTGGAGATCAAGGTCACCAGCTTGGCCGACAGGCCGCCGCCCAGTTGACGTTCCCAGTCGGCCCCGAGCTCTGCGGTATAGTTGGCGTCGAAGTCGGAGCGACCGATCAGCAGGCTGCGCGGGGCGCCGGTCCCGGTCACCTCGGCCTGGATGGTGTCGAGGTGGTTCCACGTCGGCGCGAGCTGGATGTTGGCGTTCAAGGTGTCCACCGGGGTCGGTCGCCAGCGCAGGGTCGCCGAGCCCTGGGCGCCGATATTCTGCGGTTTGCCCAGCAGCCGCCGCGCGCCGGTTTGCACGCCGGTGGCGCTGACCAGTCGGTCGCGGCTGTCGCCCCGGCCCAGCAGGTTCGGGAACTGGATATCGAGGCCCAGCTCGGCCTGTGGCGAAAGCTGCACGGTCCGTGACGCCTGCGCCAGCCAGCCGATCCGGTTCGAATACTGCAGCTGCCGAAGGCCCAGCGACCAGGTGGTTCCGCCGCCGCCGCGCACCGTCGTCCGCGCGACCACCACATTGACCAGCTGAGACTGGCCGCGCACATCAAGGCCGGCGTTCGAGCCGGAGATCAGTTCGATCCGCGTCACGCTGGCGGCCGGGATCCGCTTCAGAAGCTCGGATGCCGCGGTCTTGGAACTGGGTCGCTCGCCGTTGATCAGCAGGTTGCCGGCCGAGGCGAACCCGCGCCGCTCGTCGCCGTCCTTCAACTCGAAGCCGGGGACGCGAGCCACCATGTCGCTGGCGTTTACCGGGTTGTAGGCTGCGAAAAAGGCGGCCGGATAGGCCGCCTGGCCGTCAGTGGTCGGCACGGGCGACGGCGACTGTGCCGCAGCCTCCCCTGTCATCACCGCCAGCACCATCGCCGAGGCGACCCACCGCCAGGCCCGTCCACGCAAGTCTTCAACACACATAGGAACGCCCCGGACCGCCACACAGTTCATTTTGTGGACGGACCTTGGACGGCGCCGCAGCCGGGGTCAATCGGCGTAGATGGCGTGACGCGCAGATGTCTTCGTGGGCGCCTATCCGAGCGTCAGGCGCTGCACCCACGCGTAGAACACACTGTCCCGACGCTGGCTGGTCTGGATATCCGTCATCAGGCTGGAGAGGCGGCCCTTGCCGGTGTCGCGGGCGGCGATGACCTGCTGGTTATAGGCGCGGATGTTGGTGGGGCCGGCGGGCGCGGGCGGCGGCGCCTTGGCGGGGGTGGCGGTGGGTTTCGCGCCCTTGCCCTTGGCGGCGGTCTGGACCGGTGCGGGCGCTGACCCGGGCGGTCCCAGGTCTGCGGCGCGGACGTAGCCCGGCGACCCTGCCACGTCGATTTCCCACCAGCCGCCGTCGGCCTTGGCAGCCTTGGGTCTGACCTCGCGGCCGACGGGCAGGTTCATCAGAACATCAGCCGAGGCCACCGGGGCCGAGCGGACCACCGTCGCGCGCACCGCCACCAGCGGACCCGCTGCTGGCGCCGGGGCAGCCGCCTGAGCTTCGCCACCCCCCGCAGCCGGCGCGGCGCCAGCCTTCGGCATGGACATCCGGGTCACCGAAGCCGCCGTGGCATAGGCCGGGGCCTGGCCGCCCAGCACATCGGACTCCGACGCGCCGTCGGTCATGGCGCGTCCCTGGGTGAAGGTCTTGGCCATGCCGGTGTGTTGTTCGACCACGCCGCCCGTCAGGTCGACGTCCTTTTTCAGCGCGCCCAGCAGCTCGGTGCGTTCGCGACGCACAGCCTTGCGGTCCTTGTCGTTGGCCGCGCTGGCGAAGCGGGTGTTGACGTCGGCGATCTGACGCGTCCGGCAATCGACCAGGGCATTGCCGTCATTGGCGATCTGGCGCGCGACGGTCAGCTGTTTGGCGGCATCCTGATCGATGTTGAACGAAGCCTTGCGCAGATCGCCGCCGGCTTCCTGTTCCTTGAGCTGGGCATAGGCCTCGGCTGTGGCGACGATCGCCACCAGCACGGCCAGGGCCGCATAGCCCTTCATGTCGCCGCCGCCGATACCCGGGACATTCAGGCCCATGGCGCCGGACAGCATATCGGGGCCGAACAGCGAGGCGCTGGAGGGCGCGGCCTGGGGATTGTTCGACTGCGCCTGCTGTTGCGCCGCCATGCTGCCGACCGCGCCCATCATTCCGCCGATGCCGCCCAGCGCGCTGCCAAAGCCGCCGCTGCTGCGGCCCAGCCCACCGCTCATGACGCCCTTGGCCAGCACCGCTGCGCCCTGCTTCAGGCCCTGGCTCAGCGCCGCACCCGTCTTGGAGCGTTTCAGTTCACCGTACTCACGGTCAAGCTTGATCAGGCCGTCGCGCTCGGTCGCGCAGGCGTTGAGGACCGCGTCCTTACCCTTGCTCTGCGCCAGAACCGGCTGGACGTTGAGGCTGATCAGGGCGACCGCACTGACCATCAGCCGGAAACGCCGGCCGCCCATATATCCGCTCATATCGTCAGCCTCCCAAGATCAGCGTACGCCCAGCCGCTGAAGTTCATCCCGCGCCGCCGCGTCACCGGCTGCAAGGGCTTTTCGGTAGAAATCGACGGCCTTGTTCCGATCCGCCCGGACGCCCTGGCCGGTTTCGTACATCAGACCCAGGTTGCGCATGGCCAGCGCACTGCCCTTGTCCGCCGCCAGCTGGAACAGACGAACCGCCTCAACGGGGTTGGCGCGCACGCCGGCGCCTCGCGCCGTCAGGCTGCCGAGACCCAGATACCCCCGCGCATCGCCCTGACCCGCGGCCGCACGATAGTATTCCGCCGCCCGCGCCTCGTCCTGCGCCAGACCGGCCCCCGTCTCGAACATCACCGCCAGGCTGGACATACCCTCGCTGTTGCCGGCTTCAGCGGCGCGTTGGTACCAGGTGGCGGCCTGGATATCGTCCTTGGCGATCGCCTCGCCGTCTTCATAAGCGTAACCCACATGCACCATGGCCTCGGTGTCGCCGGCCAGGGCGGCGCGCTGATAGAGATTGAAGGCGCGCTTGCCATCGCGCGGCACGCCATCGCCACGGTCATAGGCGTCCGCCAGTTGGGCGATGGAGGGGCCATCTCCGGCGTCCACCGCGCGTTGTAGCCAGCTTGCCCCCTGGCGCGGGTCCGTGGGCGCGCCCCGGCCGCGATAATAGGCCTCGGCCAGCAGACCCATGGCATTGGCCGAGCCCCGGTTTGCGGCGTCCTGGATCCATTTGAAGCCGCCAGCCTCATCCCTGGCCGTCCCGAAGCCATTCAGCAGGCAGAGGCCCCAGTTGACCATGCCGCCGGAGTGCCCGGCACCTGCAGAGCCCTTGAACCACCGGGCGGCGGCGGCGATGTCCTTGGTCGCGCCCTTGCCCGACAGTGACATGACGCCGAGGTTGTACATCGCCGCGCCGTTGCCGGCGTTGGCGGCGGTGGTCCAGTCGCGAGCGGCGGCCTTGTAGTCACCGCGCCCGAACGCATCGCGGGCCGAGACCACCAGATCCTGCCCGGGCGACGCCGAGCGTGACGCGACCTGGAACGATCCGGGCGGCAGTTTCTCGATCGCCCGCATGCGGTTGGACGCCAGCTTGCGGAACGAGCCGGAAATCTCGCCGCGATCCTGGGCCTCCATATAGGCCTTGAAGTCGGCCGGATCGTCGGAGTCCTTGATCGACTGCCAGAAGACCTGGTCCTTTTCCCACTTGATCTTGACGGGGTCGGCGCCGGCTACCGCCACGGCCTTGACCGGGCCGTTGGGGTCGAAGCTCCAGTGGACGTTGGGCCAGATGCCCTGCAGGTCCGGGGTCTGCTCGCCCTCGGTCATCCGCTCGACTTCGGCCTGGACGTAGCCGGGCAGTTCGCCGACGGTGATGCCGGGCCGGGTCAACCCTTGCGTCAGCGCGATGGCGAAGGGGCTGTTGGCGGCCCCTGCGGCCCCGTCCTGCGCCACCTGTCCGGGACCTGCCGCCATCAGGGTGACGACGGCGACGCTGGTCGGCCCGGTTTCGCGGGTCAGGCCGCGGGAGTTGCCCCCGATACTGCGCGTGGCGGTCGGATTGTTGCGACAGGCGTCCAGGATGATCAGCCGCACCAGTTTGGCGCCCATCATCGCCTGCCCCAGGCGTGCGGACTCGACGGCGGTGCCGGTCAGTGACGATTTGTTGGTGCTGACCGCGTCCTTGGGCAGCAGGTAATTGATCCCGTCGATCATCGCGCCGTGGCCGGCGTAGTAGATCACCGCCGCGTCGGAGCCCTTGGCCTGTTCCTCGAACTCCCCCAGGCCTTCGATCAGGGCCGCACGGGTGGGGTCGGTCAGCACCTTCACGGTGAAGCCCAGCTTCTGCAGCGTGGTCTGGACCAGCTTCGCGTCGCGGGCGGGATTATTAAGGCTGGGGACCTTGTCGTATTTCGAGACCCCGACGATCAGGGCCACGCGCTGCGCTGCCCAGGCGCCGGACGCCGCGCCCAGGTTCAGCGTGATCACCACCGCCGCCGCGATCCAGCGACGACGCCCGGTGCCACGATGTAGGCGCTGGGGTTGCGCCCTTTGCATCACGATCCTCCTCAAGACCTGCCGCCATAATAGCGCAAGCTGACGCAAACGCGACGGTCTGGAGTCTATTCGTCCCGGGCGGCGACCGGGATGCTATTTGACGACGGGATACTTGATCCGGGCCCGCAGGTTTTCCGTGACCGCGCGGGCATCGAAGGCGCTGGCGTCAGCCTCGGGCTTCGCGCCCTTCTGCATGAGAATTTCGGCCGAAGCCTCGAACTTCTCGATGGTCCGCACATCGACGCGGTCGCCCCAGAAGGGTCCGCCGAAGTACGGGTCCCAGCCGCGCCAGCCGAAGCCGCCGCCGTAGAAGCGCCAGGACGGTCGCCAGAACCCGTAGTTGCCATACCAGGGCCGATAGAACGGGTCAGGCTCGACGCTGGTGCGGGTCTTCTTGTCGGTGTCGCGATCACTGATGGAGAACCAGTCGTAGCCGTTCTGCGCCGTCAGCTCAGCGGCGCGAAACAACAGATAGCCCTCGACGGTTTCCCGCGACGTCAGGGAATTGCCGGCAAAGTTCACGCGGTAGCGATTTGCCTCGATGCGTTGCTCGGAAAATCCACCCGCCGACGTCTTGCCTGCGATTACCGGCTGATAGGGCGTCGGTGTCGCGCAGGCCGCAAGGCTGACGGCGAGAAGGGCTGAGAGGGCGAGTGATCGTACGAACATGGGTGACGCCTGAAACTCGAATGTGACCCCGACTCGATGTGGGGATCATAACATATGGCCGCAAGTGTGGTTGTCAGGACACTGAGTAAAGGTTCGCTGTCAGAGCCAACAAGCGATCTGTTTTGCCTCACCCGCGACGCGGGGGCTACGGCATTCACACAACGTCGAATATGGCTGTACTTTTCCTTCGCCCCTTGTGGGAGAAGGTGGGCCGCGCGAGCGGCTCGGATGAGGGGTCGCGCGGCGATTATTCCAGTAAAACAGGGTGTTATTCTGTGA
>JANNFM010000375.1:0-6507 GCA_031379795.1 Alphaproteobacteria bacterium | reverse complement strand
TTCTCAATCCGCGCATTCTCGGCGTCAATCCGCGCTTGCTTGGCTTTCTGCAGCGCCTTCTCCGCAACATCGACGTAGGCCAGGATCATCGCCAGTCCCTGGCTCCGGGTCTTCAGTTCCGGCAGGCTCAGGTCATCCATGCTGAGGTCAGGTGCTTCCGGTGGTTCCGCGATTGGGGGCAAGCGCGCCCACTTCATAATGTCCCTGACATCCGTGACATCCGTATCGCTCATGGATAGTTCCTGCCCTGATCCCTGCATCACTCGTTCAGCGAGGATGACGCCAAAGTTATCGGATATAGTCTACACCGCTCGGTCGGCCCTGCTCGACCGCCCACCACAACCCTGCCCAACGACGAGCCCGTTTTACACCCCGGGGCTATTTCGCCGACTGGCGCGCGCCGAATTCGAACCCTGGATTTAATTCCCTGATGAAACGACGCCAGAGGCCGGTGCCTCGAGTGTCTGCATCTTCGTGTCGACTTTTTCCTTGAGGCTTTTCACAGCCAGCCGAACCACCTCAAGGCGTTCGTTCGATGTCGCAACGTCCGTCAATGTGCTGAGCAGCGCATCGTTTCCGTCCAGCTTGGTCAACATGTCGCGCAGCGCCAGGCGATCCTCCCAGAGCTTGTTGACGGCAGAGTTTTTGCGTTTTTCCTTTAGCTGTTTGACCAAGGCGTCGGGCTTGAAATCATCGAGTCTGGAGAACTCCAGTACGTAGGGAATCTGGTCGTCAGCTGCGGTCGGGTCAAGCGCCTGTACGTCGCCGACCTCCACCTCAAGCTTCGGCTTCAGTTGCAACATGACCGCAGCGAAGTTGTCGCGGTCGATCTCAACGAACGCGCGATCCTTCAATGGGATAAATGCTTCGGGCGGGTCTTTCTCAAATGGCATTTTCGAGAGATCGGCCATGATCCCAACAACGAACGGCAGTTCTTTCTTCTCGATCGCGTTGCCGATTTCCACATCGTAGGTGATCTGAACCCGTGGCGGTCGCACACGCGAAAGCTTGTGTTGGGTACTCTCTGACATTCCGTCTCCCCACCCCCGATATTTGGAAAAACCAGTAAATCCGGTGCGCGTCCCAGTTTAGCGCAGCGAGCCACGCAACCACGTCGTCTTTTGGTTGTCAAAACGTATCTGGGCCTGAATCGAGCTGCTCGAAATCTTTCGGAGCCATCTCGTCCAGAAGGCCCAGGACGTGGAGCAGAGCAGCCACGTCGCTGCCCGAAGTTTGCAACCGAGACTGTAGTTCCGGGAGCGACAGCGCTTCCCACGCAACCAGCTCGCGCAGCACCAGATGGACGGGACTGAGCGGCTCGCTTTCGGCAAGGAATTCGGCGACCCGAGCCAGGGTCTGAAAGGCAGCGCGCCGCGTCAAGCCCGGCACCGCAAGGGCCTGAACGTCAGGAGGCGTAGCCGTCAGCGCCGCCGCCGCGACGGATAACGGGACCTCCGGGTCAGACTTCGCGCGGGCTCGCAGCACGCCTTCGGCGTACCCTTGAATATCTGACAACACGGTGCGGACACGTCCGAAGCCGGGCGCGTCGCGACCGCAGGCTACAGTCAGGATGGCATCAAGACTGTCCAGACGGCGTCGCGCAAGCGAACCGGCAGTGACAATCGCTGCAAGAATCGGCGACCCGGTTTGCTGCTCGCGGGCGAGGAATTGCGCAAGGGTGATGGCGCCTTTGGCTTCGGCGCGCTGCGCGCCGGCCGGATCCTGCAGCCGAACGTGTTCCAGGCGCTGCGCGCCGACAAGGGTCGACCAACTGTAGTAGCGGTCGGGTTGAGCCGCCTCGCTCACAAGTGGCAGCAAGTTAAGCAAAACCGGAAAGCGCTGATTGAGCCACTCGAACGGCGCAACGCGGGCGCTGAGATCACCCGGTTCAATGGCGGGGTGCAGGTTCGGCCAGAACAGCTCACAAAGGTGCGCCAGCAAGGATAGTCCACGGCACAAGCCCGGGAGACCTTGCCGTTGTGTCCAGGCTTCGGTCAGCCAGCAGGCGACCCAGATATCTTTTGATCGCGCCGTCAGCGTTTCGACGCACAGGCGCTCCGCGGTTTCCCAGTCGGCGCGCTTGACATCGCGCACCCAAACGCCCTGAGGCAGCGCCGCATTTTCCGCCCGCCGCGCTTCGCTGATGCGGGCATAGTCGTTGTCGTAGTGCACGCTCCGCCCAGCTGGATTGGGCCCGGCGATCGGCTTTAACAACGCCTCGATTTGATGGCCCAGGGGCTCGTTCGACGACTTCCGGCTCAGCATGCGGGCCAATCCAAGTTTCATTGCCGCAAAGCCATCTCCCCGCGCGGCAGGCGCGGGGCAAGTTGCGGGAAGACGGGCAGCGCAATGACATCGGTCGGCCTCGCAGGGTCGGGCCCGCCTGGAGTTTTCAGCGCCATCCGAAGGAAAATCCGGGCTTCTGGCAGGTCAGCTCGATCTCCACCCTCGGCCCGTTGCCGGGTGTTGGGCGTAATTGGCACGGTCAACCCGACGAGTATGGCCTCGGGCGCGTCGATGGGTCCAGGCTGACCAGCCGCTCTGAGCAACCGTAGTAGAGCCCAATCGCCCTCAACACGGAACTGAGCCGTAGTGTCCTGAACGGACAACATCACCGATCCTTCCTGCCCCGGCGCACCCGCCAGCGGACGGCTCGGCGCATTGGCGGCCCAGCGCAAGGAAACGACAACCGGCTGGCCGTTGACCCAGGTCAGTGTGGGATTGGCCGCACCACTTACCGCGCGTGACTGGTTTGACCGCACCATAGCTTCGATCACCTGGCCTTGTCCGCTGGCTCGCGCGTTATCACTGAAGAACTCCACCCCGACCGCGTAGGCGAGCGGCCCTGCTCCCCGACCTGCGCCGAGCATCGGGGCCAGCGCTTTCTGGACGTCGATCAGTTGGCTCACGAAACGCGCGGCCGCACTGCGGTGATCACTTGGTGCACGACCGCCATCGCCTTCGAGCACTTCCCTCAAAGCAGGCAGTTCGTCGCCATAGGTCAGGAAGAAGTTCCTGACCAGATTCGGATCGGCCAGACGTTGTTCGCCGGGGCCGGCGAAGGGGAAGCGGTGCGCCAGATCGCGGTCGAACTGTGCGGCCAGTTCCGCATATCTGGCTTCCACGCCACCACGGCACTGGATCAGCACCCTGGAGCGGATGTTCCGGAGCTGTTCATCGAAATAGTTGGCATTTCGCGGCATCGGCATGGCCCGCATGCGACAGCCAGGGACGCGAATCTGGTCGAGGTCCTTGGTGATGAACGTTTCCAGGCGGGTCAGGGCGTTTTCAGGTCGATTCGCATCATAGGCCTCGAAGGCGAGCCGCAAGCTCTCCCAACGCGCCGCCGGCGCCGCCGCCCGGTTCGAGGCGGAAAACGCGCCCGATTCGCGTAGGGATGCCGCGATCGCGCCTATTCCGCCGTCAAGGTACGCCCTGACGGCAGATCGATCCGCAAGCAGCGCCGCCTTGAGGTCATCGGGCGAGTCCAGACCGAACGCCCTTGTGTTCAGGGGTTCGGCGCCGGACCAGGAACGTAGGCCACCCTCGTTGAGCCCATAAAGGCCCTGCGCCTGCAATCGCCGCTCCGCGTTCATCAGAAGACGCGCCGCCTGCTGGCTCATCTGGGTGTCGAGGCTGCGTGCAAGGTCGAGAGCCTCCGGACTTTGCGCCTGTCGCAGCGAATTTCGGATATTGGCCAGAAAAGGCAGAGCGTTTGCAAAGGCGGCGGCTTCGACGTCGTCCCGGGTCGCGACGGCCGCAGGCCGTGCGGCCGTCGCCAGCTCGGCGCCCACGAAGGAGACAAAATGATCGGTCGCCGCGGTCCGGACCAGGGTTTGGACGGCCGAGGGAATCCCCGATGAGGAAGGCCCGGTAAACGTGATGTAGGCTTCAGTCGCGCGCTGCGCATTCTGCAGGCGTCGCAAATCCCATTCGATCGGCCCGGCCTGGCTTTGAAACGCCATCCCTTCGGATTCCGCAGATCGAGACGTCGGCGCGGACTTGGCCGTCACCATGAATGGTTGGCCAAACAGATCGCTCACATGGTCGTAAATGATCGTTAGACCGGGTGACGGAACTGGACGTCCGTCGGCATTGGCAAGAATTGGCGTGTCGCCCGCTCTCGCGGCGCGCAGGTCTGAGGCGGTCTCCCTGGCCGCATTTTCGGCAGACCTCTTGAGCTCTCTCACGAACTCAGCGGGTATGAGCTCAACTTTTGTCAGCGGCGCAAGGGCGACGGTCGGCGCCGATGAATCTGGCCTGTAATCATAAATCCAGTCGTATCGACCCGGTATCGCACCGCGCGCGGCAATGGTCGCATAGTCTGAAAGAAACTGGCGAAGCACAGACTCAGCCGACAGTTCCGGCGACGCAATTTCGGAGGCGCAACGATTGCGCGTTACAGGGACCACGCCAGGGTCCGATCCCGTCGGACCGATGCCAAGATCATCACCCGCACGGAAACTTTTCTCCGTCCGAAAAACGGCTACGGACAGTTGTCGACAGGCATAGTGCGCCGTGACCGCGGCGTCGAAGCGGTCACCCAGCACCTTCTTGAGTTTTTGGGAGACTCCTTTGTCATTGAAACTCGGCACAGCGCTGTGCGCAATTCCCGGACCGTAGATTTCGTAGTCAGCGTTGAACGCCGCCGGGAGTTCAGCGCCAAGGACAAAGGCGGCGATGTCCCGGAAACTCGCCACTATTGCGCCGGTCTTGCCAGCCGTCACAAAGCGGATGGCGTTGAGTTCCCTGAAGTAGCGATCAAAGAGACGTGCATCCTCGACAATGGCAGGGAAGGCCTCGTCAGCGCGAACGCCGATGAGGGTGGTGTCGTCGAGCATGGATGTGGGCGAATAGGCGCGATCATTCCCGCCAGCGGACCGGTCCAGAAGGCTGGCGATGCCGTCCATGGTCGCCATTTTGTACAGCAGGGCGTGGCATATCGTGACATTGTAACCCCGATCGACAGCCGCACGGACCCGTCTGTTCAGGGGATCAAGGTAAGATGTCGGGGCCCATATCGTGTTCACGCCGTTGGAGTCGATCTGCGCCATCAGCGCCAGCAGCTTCTGCGCGTTTTGAAGGACGGTCTTTTCAGCCCGACGGACACCTATCAACGCCGAGTTTTCATGTGTCCTGGAGGTGCCGCATGTGCCCGAGGGCTCGTCCAATGCCCGTTCGGACGCCAGCCTCAGTGACCCCGGACTCGCCGCGACGGCCTCGCCGACGGCTTGGGTTAGAGCCCGCTTGGATTCCGTCGACGAGATGGAGGACGCATCGGCGCTTCGAATCTGGCCGCCGATTCCATCCAGCAACGCCGCAATTTGCGGCACGTGGTCTCGGGAAAATGACTCGATGCCTGCCAAACCCATCGCCGTGGCCGCCACGCAGGCCACAAGGGCCCACTTGGCGCGCCGGACCAAATGATGGCGCCGCGTCATTTCCCCATGCGCCGGCTGGGAAAGGCCGGTTTCCTTGAAAATGCGGTCCCCAAAGATGCGCTGGGCCATCGCCGGACTTTGCGTCGCGCCGGCAGCTTCTACGACGCCATCCCAGGGCATTCTCGACGCAAGGCTGGCGGGGTCTCCTAGGGCAAGGGGTCGATCCTGTGCGCTCGCCGGATCCGTCGTGATTGCGGTCTTCCTGGCGTTCGAACCCCGGTCCGAGAGGTAGATGCCGCGCAGCATGAAGGCTTCGTGATAGGCGCTGCTCTGCAGCATCCGCTCCAGGAGGGTAGCCAAGCCCGCCTGGAGGCCCGCGATACGTTCGGGCAGCAGAAAAATTGAGGCTGCAATTTGCGGCGACGCACCTTGCATGAGCAAGGCTGCCTGTTGTTGGCCGAGGGTCTCTCGAATGGATATGAATGCGGCGCCAATCCACTCCGGTTGGTACAATGTGTCGATGCCGAACGGCACAGGCCATCCAAGGATGGGGGGGCGCTTGTTGGCGCCGGAGGCGTCGCCGTCCTCTGCGGCTCGAGCCAGTTTGACCCAATCGGCGAACCCCGGAATGATGGAGCCTGCGCCCGGTGTTTCGCCATCGCACCCAGAGACGACGACGTGGATCGGCAGCCGCCAGCCCGCGCTTTTCTGAACTGTCAGAATAATGTCGTAAAGGCGCTGGCCACGCTCGGCGATCCGCTTGGCCGAGACGTCTGCTTCGACATCGGGCTGAGCAAGCAGAGAGCCCGCTGGCACCACGACGGTCAGCGCATCGAGCGGACGTTCAGGACGCGCACTCTCAATCGCGCGCAGCAGGTTCGAGAGTTTTCGGTTCCAAAGCGGATTCTCAACCAGCCCATCGTCGAAGCCAAGAACAACGCCACCGGGCAGGAAGGTCACCTTGCCTTCCTTGGAGAGCCCGTCGCCACTCAACCAGCTTACCGTCCGGCTTTTGTCGGAGTCACCATGCGGAGGGGACCGTTGTTCTGGTTAGCCAAGGCGATGCTCGACACGATGCGCTCGATTCACACGTTGGTATTTGGTCTGTTTTTGGTGGGCATCGTTG
>JANNFM010000346.1:0-19234 GCA_031379795.1 Alphaproteobacteria bacterium | reverse complement strand
GTATCGGTACGGGGTCACCCCCCCCACCCCCCTCCGTGTCATCCCGGTTTTCGTGCAACGAAAGACGGGTATGCCACGGAGGGGGTTGGCGAGCTAACCACCTGGCAACAAGAGATGCGGGGGAACGGATGAGTATCAAGGGCAAGGCCTATGTGGTGGGGGTCTATGAACACCCCACGCGCGATGCGCCGGACAAGACCACGGCTCAGCTGCACGCTGAGAGTGCGCGCGGCGCCCTGGCCGACGCCGGGTTGAGTTTTGATGACGTGGATGGCTACTTCTGCGCCGGCGATGCGCCCGGGTTCGGGGCCATGTCGATGGTCGACTACATGGGCCTGAGGAATGTCCGCCACATGGACACCACCGAGACCGGCGGCTCGTCCTACATCGTCCACCTGCATCACGCCGCCCAGGCCATCGCGGCGGGCAAGTGCAGCGTGGCGCTGATCACCCTGGCCGGGCGGCCCCGACAGGGTGGCGGCAGGCCCGGCGGCGGCGGTGGCGGACGCCCGCCCGCGGGCCTGAGCGACGGCGCGCCCGAGCAGGGGTTCGAGAGCATCTACGGCGGCTCGACGCACAACACCTACGGCATGTGCGCCATGCGTCACATGTATGAGTACGGCACCACCTCGGAGCAGCTGGCCTGGATCAAGGTCGCCGCATCACATCACGCCCAGTGGAACGAGCATGCGTTCCTGAAGAGCGTGGTGACCGTCGAGGACGTGCTGAACTCGCGGATGATCGCCGACCCGCTGCACCTGCTGGACTGCTGTGTAGTGACCGATGGCGGCGGGGCGGTGGTGGTGACTTCCCCCGAAATCGCGCGGACGCTGAAGCGGCCGCTGGTCCGGTTGATCGGTGCCGGCGAGGCCCCGAAGCTGCAGATGGGCGGCAAGGACCTCGACCTCACGACATCCGGCGCGGTCTGGTCCGGACCCGCCGCCTTCGCCGAGGCCGGCGTGACCCCTGCAGACATCAAGTACGCCTCGATCTACGACAGCTTCACCATCACCGTGCTGATGCAGATCGAGGACCTGGGCTTCTGCAAAAAGGGCGAGGGTGGCAAGTTCGTGGCCGACGGCAACCTGATCTCGGGCGTCGGCAAGCTGCCCTTCAACACCGACGGCGGTGGCCTCTGCAACAACCATCCCACCAATCGCGGCGGCATCACCAAGATCATCGAGGCTGTGCGGCAGCTGCGCGGCGAGGCCCACCCCAAGGTGCAGGTGGCCAACTGCGACCTGGCCATCGCCCACGGCACCGGCGGCTCGCTCGGCGTGCGCCACGGCGCGGCCACCGCCATCATGGAACGGGAATCCTGAACATGTCCGACATCATGACCCGGCCGATCCCGGCCCCGGCCGTCAATCTGGAAACCAAGCCATTCTGGGATGCCGCCGCCGAGGGCCGCTTGCTCCTCAAGCGCTGCAACGCCTGTGGCGAGGCCCACTGGTATCCACGCACGATCTGCCCGCACTGTCATTCCGACGACACGGTCTGGGAGGAGAGCCCGGGCGAGGGTGTGATCTATACCTACTCCGTCATGTACCGCTCACCGACCGGCCCCTATGCCTTGGGCTACGTGACGCTCAACGAGGGGCCGACGATGATGACCAACTTCGTCGATGTGGCGCCGGACGCCCTTGCGATCGGCATGAAGGTAAAGGTGAAGTTCCAGCCCACCGAAGGCGGCCCGCCAGTTCCGGTATTCGCGCCGGTTTAGCCGGCGACGGGCTTGACCCGGGACGCGGCCTCGCGGGCGCGGTCCCGGGCCTGATCCACGTCGTCGCCGCGTGCCAGGGCCACGCCCATTCGGCGGCGCGCGAAGCTCTCGGGCTTGCCGAACAGGCGCAGGTCCGCGCCCGGCACACTGAGGGCCTCGGCGATGCCGTCAAAGGCGATGCCTTTGGCTTCAAGGCCCCCATAGATCACGGCACTGGCCCCGGGTTCCCGCAGCGCCACATCCGTGGGCAGGCCCAGGATGGCGCGGGCGTGCAAGGCGAACTCGCTCTGGACCTGGGTGACCAGCGTCACCAGCCCGGTATCGTGCGGGCGTGGCGAAACCTCCGAGAACCAGACCTCGTCGCCCTTCACGAACAGCTCGACCCCGAACAGACCCAGCCCGCCCAGTGCGTCCGTCACCGCCAGGGCGATCTCCCGGGACCGCGCCAGCGCCGCCGATGACATGGCCTGCGGCTGCCAGCTCTCCACATAGTCGCCCTTGACCTGCCGGTGGCCGATGGGCTCGCAGAAGCTGGTGACGGTCTGGCCATCCTTGACGCTGCGCACGGTCAGCAGGGTGATCTCGAAGTCGAACCTCACCAGCCCTTCGACAATCACGCGGGCCTGTTCGACACGCCCGGACGCTAGCGCATAGGCCCACGCGGCGGCGATCTGGTCCGGCGTCTCGACGTAAGACTGGCCCTTGCCGGACGAACTCATCACCGGCTTCACGAAGCAGGGAAAGCCCACGGTTTCCGCACCCGCCGCCAGCTCCACCTCGGTCGAGGCAAAGGCATACGCACTGGTCGCCAGCCCCAGCTCTTCCGCCGCCAGCCTGCGGATGCCCTCGCGGTTCATGGTCAGCTGGGCGGCCCGCGCCGTGGGGATCACGGTCGCCAGACCATCGGACTCGATCCGCGCCAGCTCATCCGTGGCGATGGCCTCGATCTCGGGCACGATCAGGTGCGGCCGCTCGGCCTCGACGAGCGCGCGCAGCGCTTTGGCGTCGGTCATGGCGATCACATGGCTGCGATGCGCCACCTGCATGGCCGGGGCGTCCGCGTAGCGATCGACCGCGATCACCTCGCAGCCCAGGCGCTGCAGCTCAATGGCCACCTCCTTGCCGAGCTCGCCGGAGCCCAGCAGCATGACCCGCACGGCGGTGGGTGAGAGGGGAGTGCCGAGGCGCATTCTAATGATACCGCTCATCCCGGCGAACGCCGGGACCCAGATGGGATGGCTGGAATGTTGGCTCCAGGGGCTCAGCGGTCTTCCAGACCGCATCAGCGATTCGGGATCTGGGTCCCGGCATTCGCCGGGATGAGCGGAGGGTGAAGTTCATGGCCTACAACTTCGCCCTCGCCGCCGCCGCCACACCCTCGGCGGTGATCCCGAAGTGCTTGTAAAGCACCTCGGCGGGGGCGCTGGCGCCGAAGCTGTTCATGCCGACGAAGACGCCGTCCTCACCGATGAACCGGTCCCAGCCCATGCGGACGCCGGCCTCGACGGCGACGCGGACCTCCGTCTCGCCGATGACCGTGGCCTGATAGTCCAACGACTGTGCGGCGAACAACTCCCAGCAAGGCGTCGAGACCACGCGGGTTCCGATGCCCCCGGCTTCCAGCAGGGCGCGGGCCTCGAGCGCGACCGAGACCTCGGTGCCGGACGCGAAGATCGTTACCTGAGCTGGATGTTCGGCGCCGGCCAACTGATAGGCTCCGCGTGCCGATAGATTTTCGGCCGCCACGGTCGTGCGCGCGGCGGGGACCTTCTGGCGGGACAGCGCCATCACCGACGGCATGGTCCGGGCGTTCAACGCCAGTTTCCAGCACTCGGCGGTTTCCACCGCGTCGGCCGGGCGGAAGACCAGCAGGTTGGGGATCGCGCGCAGGGACGCCACGTGCTCGACCGGCTGGTGGGTGGGGCCATCCTCGCCGACGCCGATGCTGTCATGGGTCATGACGTGGATGACGCGTGCACCCATCAGGGCACCGAGCCGGATCGCCGGGCGGCTGTAGTCAGAGAACACCAGGAAGGTGCCCGAATAGGGGATCACCCCGCCGTGCAGGGCCATGCCGTTCATGGCCGCTGCCATGCCGAATTCGCGCACGCCATAGTGCACGTAGCGACCGGCGTAGTCGGGCACGTCAAACGCGCCCATGCCCTTGACGATGGTATTGTTGGAGCCCGTCAGGTCTGCCGAGCCACCCACCATCTCCGGGATCACCGGGATCAGCTTGTCGAGGGCCGAGCCAGAGTGCTGGCGTGTGGCCGCAGCCGGCTTTTCCGCCTCGGCCTTTGCGATATGGGCGTCGATGTCGGCGTAGGCACCGACAGGCAGCTCGCCGGCCATGGCGCGCTCGAACTCGGACCTGAGGTTCGACTGCGACAGTCCGGCCTCCCAGGCTTTGCGCACCTTGGCACCCTTTCGGCCCGCCGCGCGCCAGGGCTTCAGCACGTCATCTGGCACGGTGAAGGGCGGGGCGGTCCAGCCCATGGCCGCCCGCGCGTCAACGATCTGGTCGTCGAACAGCGTGTAGCCGTGGCTGTGGGGGTCGCCTTCCTTGGGCCCGGCGCCCTTTGAGATCAGCGTCTTGCACGCGATCATGGTCGGGCGATCCTGGCGCGTGGCCCAGCGCATTGCCGCGGCGATCTTGCCGTGATCATGCCCGTCAACTGCCTTGACCGCCCAGCCGGCCGCCTTGAACCGGGCCAGTTGGTCGCCGGTCTCCGAGATCGTGGCCTCGCCGTCGATCGTGGTGTTGTTGTCGTCGAACAGCACGGTCAGCTTTGCCAGCTTCAATCGGCCCGCCAGGCTGATCGCCTCGTGGCTGACGCCCTCCATCAGGCAGCCGTCGCCGGCGATCACCCAGGTGCGGTGATCGACCAGGAGGTCGCCAAAGCGCGCGTTCACATGACGCTCGGCCATCGCCATGCCGACGGCCGTCGCCAGGCCCTGACCCAGCGGGCCGGTGGTGGTTTCGACGCCGGGCGTGTGACCGTACTCGGGGTGACCGGGCGTATTGGAGCCCAGCTGCCGGAAATTCTTGATCTGCTCCATAGAAACGGCCTTGACGCCGGTCAGGTGCAGCAGGGCGTAGAGCAGCATCGAGCCGTGGCCCGCTGACAGCACGAACCGGTCGCGATCAGCCCAGTCGGGACGCGCGGCGTCATACTTCAGGAACTTTGTGAACAGCACCGCGGCGACGTCGGCCATGCCCATGGGCATGCCCTGGTGACCGGACTTGGCCTTGTGGACCGCGTCCATCGAAAGCACGCGGATGGCGTCGGCCATGGTTTTGAGCGGCGCGGGCATCTGTCCTGAGGTTTCTTCTGGAGGAATTGTGCGGCGTCGCCTCGCACGCGGGGCAGAACGGGTCAAGAAACCGCCCGCGAATTCGCAGTTTCGCATGTCTGTGGCATAGAGGGTCAGACAGCCTTCGGAGACACCCATGAACCTGGGCGACAGCGCACTGGACCTGGCGGCAAAACGACTTGAGAGCGCCCTGCATGTGCTGGAGCAGCGCCTGTCCCAACGCCTGAAGGATGCGGGCGCCGACGCTGGCGGCCTGTTTGATCAGGACCGCGCCAATCTGGCCGCCCAGCTGGACCAGGCCAAGGGCCGCGAGCGCGAACTGGAAGAGGCTGGCACCCAGGCGTCTATCGCGCTGGGACAGGCTATCGCGGAAATCAAAGCCGCCCTCGGCGGCCAAGCCGGAGAGGCCTGAGCCATGGCCCAGATCAATGTGGATGTGAACGGGCGGCCCTATGCAGTGGGCTGCGAGGATGGCCAGGAGGACCACTTGGTCGAACTGGCCAAGATCTTCGACAAACAGGTGCGCCAGATTTCCCGCGATATGGGACAGCTGGGAGATACCCGCCTGTTCCTGATGGGCGCCCTGCTGCTGGCCGACGAGCTCTATGACGCGAAGAACCGGCTGGCGGCGCTGCAGACCGAGGTCTCGCGCCTTCAGGCGGATCGCGGACGCCTCGAGAATAAGGCGGTCGGCGCCCTGGAATCGGCTGCCAACCGGATCGAGCGGCTGGCGGCCGGCGACGCTTAGGACTTGTCGGAGGCTGGCGTCTCAACCTTCGGCTTGCGCATCCGCATCAGCCCCTCCTGAGCGCAGGAGGCTACCAGGGCGCCGTCCGACGCCCGGTAGATGGACCCCAGGTTGAAACCACGCCCGCCGGACGCCGACGGGCTCTCCTGATGATAGAGATGCCACTCATTGAAGTCGGTCGGCATGTGGAACCACATGGCGTGGTCCAGGCTGGCCGACTGGAAGCCCGGCGTGCGCCAGCTGACCCCATGCGGCTGGATCGAGGTGCTTAGCAGGCTCATGTCCGAGGCATAGGCCATGATCACCTGGTGCATGTGCGGGTCGCCGCCGATCGCATCCTTGGCCCGGAACCACATCTGCTGAACGGGCTCACGGGCGCCCGGGGTCAGATCCAGCCGACCGCCAACCGTGCGCATTTCGATGGGTTGTGGGCGATCCAGCCAGGCCCTGGCTTCCGGCGACGCATCCTTAAGCAGCACGCGCTGACGCTCTGTGTCATCCTCGACATCGGCCCAGTTCGGGGCCTTGGGCATTTCGGACTGGTGCTCAAAGCCGTCCTCCGCCACCTGAAAAGAGGCCGCGAGATTGAAGATCTGCTTGCCGTGCTGAACGGCGATGACGCGACGGGTGGTGAAGCTGCCGCCGTCGCGTGACCGATCCACGTCAAACACGATCGGCACGCTGGGGTCGCCGGGCCGGATGAAATAGCAGTGCAGCGAATGGCAGACCCGCTCTTCCACCGTCTCGTAGGCCGCCAGCAGCGCCTGGGCGATCACCTGCCCGCCATAGATCCGCTCGCGGGCCTCTTCGTCCGCCGTGGTGCCTCGAAAAAGATTCACCTCAAGGCGCTCGAGCTGGAGCGTCTCGACAAGGGTCTGGGTGTCCATTCGCCGTCCAACCGTGCTGCTTGCGCGAAGGTCGGCCAATACCCCATCCGCGCTCATTAAGGGAGGGAAGGTTTCGCCGCCTTCAGCCGCATCAGGCCTTCCTGCGCCACCGAGGCCACCAGCGTCCCGTCCTCCGCATATATCGAACCCCGGATGAACCCGCGCCCGCCGGACGCCGAGGGGCTGTCGTGGGCGTAGAGGTGCCACTGGTTGAAGTCCGTTGGCTTATGGAACCACATGGCGTGGTCCAGACTGGCCGACTGGAACCCCGGGGTCTGCCAGTGGACGCCGTGAGGTCGCATGCCGGTCGACAGCAGGTTCATGTCCGACGCATAGGCCAGGATCACCTGATGCATGTGCGCATCGTCGCCGATGGGTGTGCGGCAGCGGAACCAGTTCTGGGACACCGGCGGCTTGGGGCCGCTGCGCCAGTAGTCGCGGGCGTCCTGGGCGCGCATCTCGATGGGACGTTCGCGACCCATCCATTTTTTCATCTCTTCGGGTGCGGTCTTCATGAACTCGGCCATCATCTCGGCCTCGTCGGGCAGCTCGCTCCAGTGTGGCCCGGCCGGCATCGCGGACTGGTGCTCAAACCCCTCCTGGGGGGCCATGAACGAGGCGGCGAGGTTGAAAATCTGTTCGCCGTGCTGGATGGCCACAACGCGCCGCGTCGTGAAACTGCCGCCGTCGCGGGACCGGTCCACCTCGAACACGATGGGCGCGCGCGGGTCGCCCGGCCGAATGAAATAACAGTGCAGCGAGTGGCAAACCCGGTCTTCGACGGTCTCATAAGCCGCCAGCAGCGACTGGGAGATCACCTGCCCGCCAAAGATGCGCGGCCCCATGCCGTCGGGCGTGATCCCTCTGAACAGGTTCAGTTCAAGCCGCTCCAGCTGAAGCGATTCCACGAGGGTCTGGACGGCGTCGGTCATGGCGGGTCGGTCATGCTGCAATTGCGAAGGCGCGTGGATTACGCCCGGCCCCGCCTGTCGGCAAGCGGCCCTTGCCGAAGGGGGCGTCAAGGCCCCATGTTGCGGCTATGGGGGACGCAGCGGAAACCATAAGGCCGATCTGGCGCACGCCGCTCGCTGCGGCGCTGGCGGGCTGGATGATGGTTGTGCTGGGCGTGACCCTGGCGTCCGGTCGGCTGATGGAGATCATTCCGGGCGAGACCATCCTGGTGCTGGCCGTCGCGGTCTATGTGGCGCCCGTGCCCATCCTGCTGGGCTGGAGCTTCTGGGCGATGTTGCGCGAGCCGATGACCGCGTGGCTGGCGCCGACCATCCTGCTGGCCTTCTGTGGCGGGTTTGCGCCTGCGCTCCAGCCCCTGCGCGATGTCGCAGCCACGCTCAACTTCTCGGCTCACCGTCCGACCTATGACGCCATCGCCGCCGAGGCGGTCAGGCTCCGGGCGCGCGGCGGGGCGGACGGGTTCGTGACCGGCTCGCGTAACGGCGTCGCCTATCGCTACCGCTCGGAACGGCCGGGCGAAATCGACTTCCCCTGGACCCGGAACTCAGCCTTCACCGAAGGCGTCCGGTTTGATGACACTCCCTGCATCGCCGCCGCCGGACGCATATGCACGGACACGGGCCGTCAGCTTGATGGCTACTACAGCCACTACCGGATCGGCTTCTGAGGCTTGACGCGCAGCCCTCGAGCGGCGCTTTGACCCTCTATGCCCTTCGACTGTTCCGTCCTGACCATGTTTCCCGAGGCCTTTCCGGGCCCGCTCGGCGTGTCGCTGATCGGCACGGCCTGGCGCGAGCAGGGCCTCTGGTCATTGGAAACAGTGGACATTCGGGGCTTTTCCAAAGATAAGCGCGGCTTCCTGGACGATACCCCTGCTGGGGGAGGTCCTGGTCAGGTGATGCGAGCGGACGTCATCGCTTCTGCGCTGGACAGTGTGGAACGGCGGGGGCGGCCGCTTTTGTACATGAGCGCCCGGGGTCGGCCCCTGACCCAGGCGCGGGTTTCCGAGTGGTCCAAAGGGCCGGGATTGATCGTTCTCTGCGGTCGGTTCGAGGGGGTGGATCAACGGGTGCTCGACGCCCGGGGATTTGAGGAAGTCGCCGTGGGCGACGCGGTGCTCGCCGGTGGCGAGGCGGCGGCGCTGGTGGTGATCGAGGCGTGCGTGCGGCTGGTTCCGGGGGTTCTGGGGCAGGCCGAGAGTTTGAGTGAAGAAAGCTTCGAGGACGGTCTCCTCGAGCATCCGCAGTACACACGGCCGCGGACGTTCGAAGGACTGGATATCCCTGAGGTGCTGCTCTCGGGTCACCATGCGGATATCCGCAAATGGCGGCAGGGGATGCGGAAGGAGACCACGCGGAAACAGCGGCCCGACTTGTGGGACCGGCTGCCCGCCAATCAACAGGCAAAGGGCGATAAAGCCCGGAAGGATTAAAGTAAAATGGCTGCGAATATCATTCAGGAACTGCGCAAGGGAGAAGCCGAGCGCCTGCTGGCCGTCCGACAGATTCCTGAGTTCCGCCCCGGTGATACCGTGCGCGTGAACGTGAAGATCAAGGAAGGCGAGCGCGAGCGCGTCCAGGCCTATGAGGGCGTCGTCATCGCCCGTGGCGGCCAAGGGATCGACGAGAGCTTCACCGTCCGCAAGATTTCCTTCGGCGAAGGCGTGGAGCGGGTGTTCCCGATGCTCTCGCCCAACATCGAATCCATCGAAGTGAAACGCCGCGGTGTCGTCCGTCGCGCCAAGCTCTATTACCTGCGTGATCGTCGCGGAAAGTCGGCGCGGATCGCCGAGCGCCAGATGAACACCAACAAGCCCGTCGTCGAGACCGCTTCGGAAGGCTGATCTCTAGCGAGCCGGGACAATTGAGCGGCGGCTGGAGCGATCCAGCCGCCGTTTCTATGAGAGCCCTGTGCCGCCCTTCGACGCGTCGCGGCACGCCAACTCCACCAGTGCCCGTGCTGGTTTGATTTCACTCTAACCATGTCCGAAACCCGCGAGCATGGGTCCCGTTTTCACGCTATCGATCCCACCATGATCCAGTACGCACTCTTTGAAACCGAGATCGGTTGGGCCGGGATCGCCTGGGGCGAAGGTGGGCTGGTCGGGGTTCATTTGCCCGAGCTGGATCGCGGGACGGCGCAGCGCGGCTTTGTGCGGCGGTTCGCGGATATGGCCGAAGCGGAGGTCCCCGCCGCCCTGACGCAGACCATCGAACGCATCCGGGCGCTGCTGCAAGGCGAGAAGGTGGATTTCGCAGACGCGCCACTGGATCTCGCCCGTACACCGGAGTTCCACGCCCGGGTCTATGAGATTACGCGCGCTATCCCGCCCGGCGAGACCCTGACCTATGGCGAGATCGCGGTACAACTGGGTGACAAGCTGCTGGCCCGCGACGTGGGTCAGGCCCTTGGCAAGAACCTCTGGCCCATCGTGGTGCCCTGCCATCGCGTCACGGCGGCGGGCGGCAAGTTGGGCGGCTTTTCGGCGCGCGGCGGGGTCAACACCAAGCTGAAGCTGCTGGGCATCGAGGGCGCCAAGGCGGCGGCGCAGGCGGACCTGTTCGCCTAAGCGGTCGGAAAACCCTTGCTCCGGAGGTAGGCTTTCACGTCCGGATCGCGACCCCGGAAGGCGCGATAGCCCACCTTGGGATCGATTGAGTTGCCGGTCGACATGACATGATCATGCAGCCGCTTGGCGACGCCCTTATCGTAGAGGCCGCCGGGCGATTCCTTGAAAGCGTCCACCGTGTCCAGGGCGATCACTTCCGACCACAGGTAGGAATAGTAGCCGGCGGAATAGCTGTCCGAGCCGAAGATGTGCCGGAACTGTGGCATGCGGTGCCGCATCGGCAGTTCGGACGGCATGCCTAGCGCCTCGAGTTCCTCTCGCTCGAAGGCGTCGGGATCGATGTCGGCGTCGGCGGCCAGATGCAGCTTCATGTCGATCAGCGCCGAGGCCAGATATTCGGTGACATCGAAGCCCTGCCGGAAGGTGCTGGCCTTTTCGATCTTGTCGATCAGCGCCTTGGGGATCGGCTCGCCTGTCTTGTGGTGCAGGGCGAACCTGTTGAGCACCTCGGCGGTCGGCAGCCAGTGTTCGTTCACCTGGCTGGGGAATTCCACATAGTCGCGGAACACCCGGGTGCCGGAGAGAGATGGGTAGGTCACATTGGAGTTAAGGCCGTGCAGGGCATGGCCGAACTCATGGAACATGGTTCTGGCGTCATCCCATGAGATCAGCACCGGCTCGCCCGGCGCACCGGCCACGAAGTTGGAATTGTTGGAGACGATGGCGGTGACCTTGCCTCTATAGGTCTGCTGGACGCGGTAGGCGTTCATCCAGGCACCGGAGCGCTTGCCGACCCGGGCGAAGGGATCGAAGTACCACAGGCCTACATGGCGGCCCGCGCGCTTGACCTCGAAGACCGTGACGGTGGGGTGCTGGACCGGTACATTGGTGACTGGGGCGAACGTGAAACCATACATCTGGCCTGCGACCCAGTGCATGCCGTCGCGCAGCTTTTCCAGCTGCAGGTAGGGCTTTACCGCAATGAGGTCGAGGTCGTAGCGGGCGCTACGCACCTTTTCGGCATAGTAACGGTAGTCCCAGGGCTTGATCCGGACGCCCTGACCCTCCTTGTCGGCGATGGCCTGCATCTCGGTCACCTCCTCGCGAACCCGGGCCGTGGCGGCGGGCCAGACCCGCAGCATCAGGTCCATGGCGGCCTGGGGCGTATCGGCCATCGAATTGCCGGCGAGCCGCCAGTGAGCGTGGGTCGGGAACCTCAGGAGTTTCGCCCGCTCTGCGCGGAGCTTTAGAATCTTCCGGATCACCGCATTGTTGTCGCGGGCGTCACCGTTATCCCCGCGGTTGTAGTAGGTGGTCCAGACCCGCTGGCGCAGGTCGCGGCGATCAGAATAGGTCAGAAACGGATCCACCGAGGAGCTCGTGTTGAGCACGGCATACTCGCCCGGGTGCCGCCGCTCCAGGGCCGCCGCCGCCGCGGCGGCGCGAATATCGGCCGGCAGGCCGGAGAGATCGGCCTCCTTTAGATAGAGCACGTAGTCGTTTTCATCCACGAGCAGGTTCTGGCTAAAGGTGGTGAAGTGGGTGGCCAGTTCACCGTTGATGACGCCAAGACGCGCCTTGGCCGCGGGCTCAAGGCGCGCGCCGCCCCGGATAAAGCCGTTCCAGCGAATCTCGGTGAGGCGCTTCTGTTCGGGCGTCAGCCGGAGGGCTTGGCGGCGCTGATAGATCGCGTCAACGCGGCGGAAGAGTGCGGCGTTCTGCAGGATTTTGTCAGAGTGGGCGGCCAACCTGGGCAGCAGTATCCGGTCGGCGGCGCGAACCTCAGGCGTGGAGAGGGTGCCGCTCCAGACACCGTAGATCGTGGATGCACGATCGAGGGCGGAGCCGGTCTTTTCCAGCGCCCCGATCGTGTTCTCGAAGGTGGGCGGCGCGGGATTGTTGGCAATGGCGTCGACCTCGGCCAGTTCGCTGGCGAAAGCCGCTTCGCTGAGCGGGACGAAATCGGCGACCTTGACCGTGTCGAACGGCGGCACGCCGCCGAATGGGCCTGTCCAGGGCGCTAGTGCGGGATGGATTGCCGCTGCGTTGGCCAGGTCGGGACGGGTCCCGTTCGCGGCGACGGCGGCCGATGCGGCGAGAAAGGTGCGGCGGCGCATGACAACTCCAGGAGCAACGGCCCGGAGTCTATGCCCGAAGCTATCCTCCCGCTACCGGGCTTCACTCAGCGTCAGTGGGCCATGCCGCTGTGGACGCCGCCGGACGGACCGGTGAGGTCTTGTGACAGGCTGATCGCGGCAGCGTCCTCGCGGGGCAGGCCAAAGGCGGTCAGCAGCATGATCACCAGCTGATGGCCCTGATCTGCGCCGACGCGCCCCAGGTAGAATTCGCGCATGGCCATCCGGAAGGCGCCAAAGGTCAGCATTCGCGCGGCGCGCAAGTCGGTGGCGTAGAACCGACCGTCCCCGACGGCGCGACGGTAAAGAAGATCGAACTGTTCCTGCCAGACCGCGTCTACGGGTGCGACCGAGCCCTCCATGCGAATCGCCACCCAGCCCTTGACCGGATCGGCCACGGACGCCGCCCAGATGCGATGCAGGATGGCGGCGATCAGTTCGACCGGATCATCGATGGTGTTCCGGGCGTCTTCCAGGCCCCAATCCAGCTCGCGAGTGATGCGCGCGTTCAGGGCCTGCAACAGGTCCATCACCGTCGGAAAGTGCGTCAGGAATTCATCGCGCGCGATGTCAGTCGCCGCCACAAAGTCATCGATCAAGGTGGCGTTCGGGCCGTTCGCAGCGATCACGGTCGCGGCCGCGTCCAGAATCCGGCGCCTCAGGTTCGTTCGCGGCTCGCCAACCGGGCGCGGCGTGTTCCCCAGAGTCTCACTCATCTTGCCGTCCCCCAACGGTCTCACGCATCGCTCCGGCATTGTAGACGAAGGATTTGCGACGTTGTCAAACCGAGTCCCCTGAGACGTGCATGGATGCAGGCATAAGGCGAATTAGCCGACTGGTCGCACCCCATCCACCCCGCCAGCGACCGGTGACAGCGTCGGCGACGCCCGCTAACACCGCCCCATGGCGATAGGTGTCTTTGACTCAGGGGTCGGCGGGCTGACCGTACATCACCGGCTGGTGCAGCGTTTTCCCACGGCAGATTTCGTCTACCTCGCCGATCAGGCCAACGCGCCATATGGCGGCAAATCCGGCGAGGAGATTGTTGACCTGACCCGGGCGGGCTGCATCCGGCTGTTCGACGAAGGCTGTGACGTCGTCGTGCTGGCCTGCAATACCGCCGCCAGCGTAGCGCTGAGGCGACTTCAACAGACGTGGCTGCCGGGTTATCGGCGTGAACTGGGCCGGTCGGTGAACATCCTGGGGATCGTGGTTCCGACCATCGAGGCGGCGACCGGCCTGCCCTGGGCGCACGAAGCCGAGCGGCGCGGCGACAAGATTGAGAAACTGGATGTGCTGGGCGTGTTTTCCACACCGGCCACCGCCCGCAGCCGCGTCTATGAGATCGAGATCGACAAGCGACGCCAGGACGTGGCGGTCTTTTCGGAGCCCTGTCCCGACCTGGCCCGGATGATCGAGGACGGCGCGGCGCGCGAGGATCTGACGGCGGTCATCGCCGGTCACGTAAAGGCCCTGACCTCAAGGATCGGGCGCGCGCCAGATCGGGCCATCCTGGGCTGCACCCACTATGAGATCGTGGCGGATCTGTTCCAGACGGCGCTGCCGCCCGGCACGCCCTTGATCCGCCAGCCGGACGCGACGGCGGACGCTCTGGAACGCTACATGACCCGCCACCCCGAGTTCGATCCGGGTACGAGCGCGACGCGGCGTTTTCTCACCACCGGTCGGCCCGGCGCGCAGCACAGTCTGGTCGAAACCTTCTGGGGCGGCCCGCTGAATTTTCAGCCTGCCTGAAGAACACCACCGTTCCGTTCGATAGATTTTACCGCCGCAATAGGCGCACTCTATAACGAGACATGCTCCCGACGATCCGACAACTTCAGTACCTAAAGCTGCTCGCCGAGAATGGCGGCTTCGGCAAGGCCGCAGAGGCCGCCCATGTGACCCAACCCACACTGTCGGCGGGCATTCAGGAGCTTGAGCGGATCCTGGGCGCCCCGGTGGTGGACCGGGCGCGAACCGGGGTAATCCTGACGCCGGTGGGCGAGGAGGCGTTGCGGCGCGCCACCGTGATCCTGAATGAGGCCGGGGAGCTGGTAGAGGCGGCCAAGAATGCCGGGCAGCCTTTGGCCGGGCGGTTCCGCCTGGGCGTGATTCCGACGATTGCGCCGTTCCTGCTGCCGGGCGTTCTTCCCCTCTTGCGGGAGCGATTCCCGCGGCTGCGCCTGTTTCTACGTGAAGACCTGACCCAGCGCCTGATATCGCAGCTGAAGGCGGGACGCCTCGACGCCGCGCTGATCGCATTGCCCTACGACATGAGTGGCCTGGAGTGGGCGCATGTCGCCGATGACGAGCTGCTGGCGGCGGTGCCAGCGGATCATCCCATGGCCGCGCTGACGTCGGTTTCTCCCGAAGCGATGGAGCGTGAGACCCTGATCCTGCTGGAAGACGGGCACTGCCTGCGTGAACACGCGCTATCGGCCTGTCGGCTCAATCCTCCCCGGATTGCCAGCGGCGAGGAGCCCTTTGCCGCGACGTCTCTGCCTACGCTGGTCCAGATGGTGGCCTCCGGACTTGGGGTGACCTTCCTGCCCCGGATGGCGGTAAACGCCGGTCTGGCCGGTGACGCGCGCCTGGCGATCCGCAGCATCAATGCCGAGAACCCTGCCCGCGAAATCGTCGTCGCCTGGCGCGCTGGCTCCAACCGCCGCGCGGAAGGTCGGCTGTTGGCCGAGGTGCTGAAAGAGGTCTGAGAGCGCCGGCTTTCGACCAATCCCCATTTTGATCGTCATGGCCCGGCTTGTCCGGGCCATCCATGATCTCCGCGTCGCAAGGTTTGCAGTGGCGGCGCCGGAGCTGATCTGAATCACGGAGATCATGGGTCGCCCGGACAAGCCGGGCGATGACGAGCCACGTTAATTCGACAATATTTAGATACAGTCGAAAATAATGCTTGCGCCCGATTTTCATTTCGATGTATCTAATTTTTAGACATATCTAAAGGAGTCTAAAACTTATGCACAAACACCACTTTTTTGGCGACCGGATGCGCCGCAGCCGCCACGGCTGGGGCGGACGGATGGGTCATCATGGCGAAGGCCACCGGGGCCGGTTCGGCCGCTTCTTCGGCCACGGCGACCTGCGGTTCGTGCTTCTGGCCATGCTCGAAGAGCAGGCCCGCCACGGCTACGACCTGATCAAGGACCTGGAAGAGCGCACCGGCGGGGCCTATCGGCCGTCACCCGGCGTCGTCTATCCGACCCTGGCCTTGCTGGAGGATGAGGGTTTCATTCGCCAGGCAGACGGCGAGGCGGGCCGCAAGCACTTCGAGATCACGCCGGAGGGCAAGGCCGAACTGGACCGCAACCGCGTGAACGTTGAGGCCGTCATGGCCAAGATGGACGAGGCGGCCAAGAGCGCAGGACCGGGCCGTCCGCGGATCGGGCGCGCCATGCTGAACCTGGGCATGGCCCTGAAGAACCGTATGGCGCGGCCGGTCACGCCAGAGGATGTCGACCGTATCGTCGGCATGATAGACGACACCGCCTCGGCCATCGAGCGGAGCTGAAGGCTCGACACCGCACCCGGCCCCTGCGAGGTTTCCGCCAAACTCGGGGGAACGCGGTGAACAGGGGTGCGACGCCGCAACGGCGGCAGGTGCTGGCCGGTCTTGGGGCGATGGGGGCGACAGCCGCCGCCCCGTCCCGACGACCGCCAAACATCGTGGTCGTGCTGGCCGATGACCTTGGTTATGGCGACCTGGGCGTTCAGGGATCCAGCCTGATCGCCACGCCCAACCTGGACCGTCTGGCGCGCCAGGGCGTGCGGATGACGGACTTCTACGCCTCGGCGAATATCTGTACGCCGTCGCGGGCCGGGCTGCAGACCGGCCGCTACCCGATCCGGACGGGCCTGGCGCACGAGGTCATCCGGGCCTCCGACACCAATGGCCTGCCGCTCTCCGAAACCACCCTCGCTGAGGCTCTGAAGCCCGACTATGCCACCGCCCTGGTTGGCAAATGGCACCTGGGCCATGTGGCGCCGTTCTGGCCGCCGACCAAGCACGGCTACGACCTGTTCTTCGGCCTGCCCTACAGCCACGACATGAAGCCGCTGTCGCTTTACACGGCGGTGCCCGGGGTCGAACTGACCCAGGAAGACGTCGATTTTCCGCGCCTGACCCAACGGTTCTTTGATCGCGGGATGCAGTTCATCGAGGACAACAAGGCCAGACCCTTCTTCCTGATGCTGTCGCTGACGGCGCCGCATCTGGCGCTGAACCCGCACCCCGACCACGCCGGCCACTCGCGGGCCGCCGCCTACGGCGATGTGGTGGAGGAGATCGACAGCCAGATGGGGCGTCTGACCGCGCGGCTGAAGGCGCTGGGCATTGATCGCGACACCGTCGTGATCGTCACGTCCGACAATGGCCCCTGGATGGAGGGCTCATCCGGCCCGCTGCGCGACCGGAAGGGCGGGGCCGGCTGGGACGGCGGCTATCGCGTGCCGTTTATCGCCTGGGGTCCTGGACGCCTTCCGGCCGGAAAGGTCAGCCGGGAGATCGCCATGAACATCGACCTTCTGCCGACGATCCTGGCGATGACGGGCAAGCCGCTTCCGAGCGCTGAAATCGACGGGCGAGATCTGACGCCCGTGCTGACGCGCGGCGCCAAAAGCCCGCACGACGAACTGATCCTGTTCAACAACGAAAAGGTGATGGCGGTCCGCACCGACCGCTGGAAGTTCGTGGCCAGTTCCTACTACCGCAGCATCATCCTGCCGCTGGCGGCGATCCGCGGCGAGGGGCTGTTCGACGTCCGCGCCGACCCGGCCGAGGCCTATAACCTAGCCAGTCTGCACCCTGAGGTGATGAAGGATATGCAGGCGCGGCTGACCCGGGCAAAGGCGACGTTTGAACCATTGGGTCTACGCAAACCGTAGGAACAGACGGGGCTTTCACGGCTCATGTTTTCCCCCTTTGAAGGGGGAAGGCGGCGCGAAGGCCCGTGGGGCCGAGTCGCCGATGGGGGAAGTCTTGCCTTTCAGATACGGCATGCGACGTCAGCGCACAAACCGACCCCGGTATTTCAACTTCCCCCATCGGCCACTCGCGCTTCGCGCATCGGGCCGCTTTCCCCCTTTGAAGGGGGAAGCCACAAACGCATGCGGCGAAGGCCTTACCGGCTCCAGAAATCGTCACCTTGGGTGATCTCGGGTCAACTTTGCCCTATAGGTCCGCCCCATGAGCCGTCCGTTCCTGAAGATGAACGGGCTCGGCAACGACTTTGTCGTCGTCGAGACCCGCACCGCCCCGTTCGCGCCGACGGCCGACGAGGTGCGCGCGATCGCCAACCGCGAGACCGGCGTCGGCTGTGACCAGCTGATCGTCGTGGAAGCCTCCGAGACCGCAGACGCCTATGTCCGGTTCTGGAACGCGGACGGCGAGGAGGTTTCGGCCTGCGGCAACGGGACCCGCTGCGTGGGCTGGCTGTTGATGCAGGCCTCGGGCAAGGACGAAGCCGTCATTGAGACCAAGGCCGGTCGCCTGATCGCAACGCGCGCCGGCGAGCGGCTGGTCAGCGTTGACATGGGCCCACCGGGTCTGGACTGGCGTGAGATCCCGCTGGCGAGCGAACATGACACAGCGACGCTTGATGTCGTTCTCTATGACCACGCCGACCTGATGTCGCCCCCCGGCTGTGTCTCGATGGGCAATCCGCACGTCGTGTTTTTCGTGCCCGATGTGGAGTCCGTGCCGATCGCCAGGATCGGACCTGTCGTGGAACACCACCCACTGTTCCCGCAGCAGGTGAACGTGGGCTTCGCCCAGATCATGGCCGCCGACCGCATTCGCCTGCGGGTCTGGGAACGCGGCGCGGGCCTGACGCGGGCCTGCGGCACGGGTGCCTGCGCGGCCCTGGTGGCCGCCGCGCGGCGCGAGCTGACCGGTCGCCACGCGACCCTCGAACTGGACGGCGGCGAGCTGTTCATCGAATGGCGCGAGGACGGCCACGTGGTGATGACGGGCCCCGCCGCCGTGGACTTCACGGGCGATCTGCCGTGACCTCCGACGTCGACATCATCACCTTCGGCTGTCGCCTCAACGCCTATGAGAGCGAAGTCATCCGCGCGCGGGCCGCCGAGGACGGCCTGACGGACGCCGTCGTGTTCAACACCTGCGCGGTGACGGGCGAGGCGGTGCGACAGGCGCGGCAGGCGATCCGCAAGGCCCGCCGCGAACGACCCGGCGCGCGCCTGATCGTCACGGGCTGCGCCGCCCAGATCGATCCGCAGGCCTTCGCCGATATGGCCGAAGTCGACCTCGTGCTGGGCAACGCCGAGAAGAGCCAGGCGGGCGCCTACGCCCTGCAGGCCGAGCCGGTGCGCGTGCGGGTCAATGACATCATGAGCGTGCGGGAAACCGCAGGCCACCTGATCGACGGTCTAAAGGATCGTGCCCGCGCCTATGTCGAGGTCCAGAACGGCTGCGATCACCGCTGCACGTTCTGCATCATCCCGTTCGGGCGGGGCAATTCGCGGTCGGCCGGCGCGGGCGAGGTGGTGGAACAGGTTCGCCGCCTCACCGCGCAGGGCTATCAGGAGATCGTGCTCACCGGCGTGGATGTGACCAGCTGGGGCACGGACCTGCCCGGTCAACCGACCCTGGGCCAGCTGGTGGCGCGGATCCTGAAGCTGGTTCCGGAACTTCCCCGCCTGCGCCTGTCGTCTATCGACGCCGCCGAGATCGACGCCGACCTGCTGCGGTGCCTGGCCGAAGAGCCGCGCCTGATGCCCTATCTGCACCTGTCACTTCAGGCGGGGGACGATATGATCCTGAAGCGGATGAAGCGACGCCATAGCCGCGCCGACGCGCTGAAGCTGATCGCCGACGTCCGCGCCGTTCGACCGGATACCGCGTTCGGT
>JANNFM010000326.1:0-3804 GCA_031379795.1 Alphaproteobacteria bacterium | reverse complement strand
GGCCCCTCTCAATGCCAGCGATGGCGCACGCGCCGCAGTCATGGACGAGGCGGCGGCGGTCGGCATGCTCGCCGGCACGCGCAAGCCGGTGGGCGTGCGCCTGCCGGAAGGCCTGATCGCGGCAGCGCGGCAGCGAAGCGGCGCGAAGAGCCTGACGGAACTGGTGGAGTACGCCCTGGCCAAGGTGGCGCTGGAAGACGATTTCGGCCCGCGCCTGCTGGCGCGCAAAGGTTCGATCTCGCCGGACATCGATCTTGAGTTTTGACCTGGCCCGCGCACTGCAGCGCGTAAGGCCTCAGCGCCGGTCAGCGCCCACGGCTCGCCCTGGGTCTGACATTGATCTCGACGCGCGACGGCCGGAGATCCTGCTCGACACCTGCGTCTATATCGACGTTGCGAAAGACCGGACGAACGCGACGCTGGACGCGCTGCTCGCGCGGCGGCTGATCCGTCATTCCTCCGTCGCGCTGGCCGAACTGACCCACCTGTTCGAACGGCTCGACCCCGCCCACCCGGGAACGGCCTCCACGCTGCGGGAACTCACCGCCATCGTCGCCGACATCCCGGAGCGGCGGTTGAGCGCGCCCAGCCTTCAGGCGTTCGGCGAGGCCGGGATGCTGACAGGCCTTGCCGCCCGCCTCAGCGGCAAGCCGCACGGTCAGGCGGCGCTGAACGACGCGCTACTACATCTGCAGGCGGCCGAGGGCGGATGGATGCTGGTCACGCGGAACGCGGGCAACTTTGGTCTTTTGCGGCGGTTGTCGCCCCGGACCGAGGTGTTTCTGTACTGAGGGCGGTCAGTGGAGCCATGAAAGCCCGCCCCCATCAGCGCGTTTACGCGATCCCCGAAAACGATGTACCGTACCGTCCATAGAAACAAGACTGCGTCATGAGGGAGAAAACCATGGCCAACCCGGTCGCCCTGACTCGAATTTTCATGCTCAGCTGTGCGCTTGTGGCGAGCGCCGGGATGGCCTGTGCCCAGCAGGCCCCGCGAGGGCCGGACGGCCGCGCCGACCTGAGCGGGACCTGGACCAGCCGGACGATGACCCCGCTCGAGCGGGCGGCCGGCCAGCCCAAGCTGGTGCTCTCGCGTGAAGAGGCCGACAAACTGGCCGGTCGCAGTGCGGCGTTCCGCGCCGCCGACAGCAAGCACACCGATCCCAACGCGCCGCCCCCACGCGAGTCCAGCGATCCTGGCGGCTACAACGCCTTCTGGGTGGACCCGGGTGACGATTTCTCAACGGTCAAGGGCGAGATCAGAGCCTCGGGCATCGTCGAGCCTGCGGACGGCAGAATCCCGTACCGCGACCGGATGGCGAGCACCGTGGTTCAACGCCGGATCGGCCAGGAGTACGCCAGCGGTCGGGGCGACTATATCGGTCCCGAAGATGTGCCGTTGAGAGAACGGTGCCTGATCGGTTTCGGCAATACGGGCGGGCCCGGCATGCTGGGGTCGCTCTACAACAACACCTACGAATTCCTGCAGACCGAGCGTCACATGGTGATGCTGATCGAGATGGTGCACGACGTGCGGATCATTCCGATCTTTGACACCGCCGCGGCAGCGCGCGCCGCGCACCGCCCATCCGCCATGACACCCTGGCTGGGCGATTCCGTCGGGTGGTGGGAAGGTGATACGTTCGTGATGGAAACCATCAACGTGCACCCGGCTCAGTCGTCGGAGAGTTCCATTCCGTTGAGCAAGGACGGCAAGATGGTCGAGCGCTTCACCCGCGTGGGCAAGGCCGAGATCTTCTACCAGTTCGAGGTGACGGACCCCAACCACTATACCCGCCCCTGGAAGGCCGAATACACGCTCACCGTCCCCAAGGGCGGCGTCTACGAGTACGCCTGCCATGAAGGCAACTACGCCATGGAAGGCATCCTCGGCGGTGCCCGCCTGGCGGAGAAACAGGCCGCAGCCGGCGCAGCGCCGGGGAAGTGATGCGGAGGGTCAAGGACCGCCACCTCCCCCACCCATCCCCGCGAACGCGGGGACCCAGATCGTAAGGCTGGGGGTCTGATCAAGGGGGATGGGTATCCTGTCCCAGAATCCCCGGTTCCAATGGGCCAATAGGTAAGGTGTCGACGGATATCAAAGGCGTGAGGGTGATTCTGGATCGAGGGTTAGGATGAGTGTGTGGACTGATTTTCCCGTCAACAGGACCAAGGCTCGATGCCCCCTACGCCTTCCGATTTGCACTCCGTCTATTTGCACCAAGTCCGGGTTTTTGAGGGCGTGTTGGATAGCATGATCCTTGTATCGCAGGCGGCATCCGGCCGGTACGAGGAACCTCGAGTAGGTTGGGCGAGCATTCTCTTCACCCGCTTATGTGTCTTGTCAGTGAGCCTCGCTCGACTACTTCCCCTCTCGCGACGCGATGATGGTAATCACGACGGCATCATCTGGGATTTCAGTTCTATTGCGACGCTGACTCGGGCGATCCTTGAGTGCGACTTGATGCTTTTCTACCTGGGTTTGGACACCCCCGGAGAGGACGAGTGGCGGGCGCGGCTCAACTTGATGCACCTGCATGACGCCACTGCGCGCATCGATATGATGCGAACGCTCTTCGCAGCAAAGGCTCAGGCAGGAGGGATCAACAAGCAGCGCGATGAACTGATCGAGCGATTACGGGCAAATCCGTTTTTCGCGGCACTACCGGTGAAACGCCAGGACCACTTTCTCCGCGGGGAGAACATCCGGTTTGAAATTCAAGACAGCGTGTTGGAACGGATGGGGCGTAACGTCGATGAGTTCCGGGCGTGGTACCGCGTGCTGTCCGCACACGCACACTCCTATTCACTGGCATTTCACCGCATGCTGACTGATGAGCGAGGAAAGGGTGTCGAGAACGACATCGAGAAGTCGTGGGCAGCAAATACACTCCACTACCTGTGCTCCTTTCTGCGGCCATCGACCGATCGTCTCCTCGCGCTATTCCCAGACATCCCAGACCCCCGGCTTACGCCTAGATCGGTCCGGCCGAATCTAGCACCGGATTCGCCACTTTTGCGCCGGTCCTAGCATAGACTTGAAATGGGAAGGCGGGACACGCACTCTTTTCCGCCCTCGCTGTGACCGTTAGCCAAGGCCCATGCGGTCTGTGCCCCGGGTCCAGTTTCCTGCGCAAGGAAGCCAAGACACAGACAGATTTCTTGTATCTCCCCGAGGACGCACTCCACGCACCTGTCACCGTGATATACCCTAGACTTGGATTTCCCCAGCCTTGCGGCGCTTCCGATACCGCTCAAGGGAGCCGACATCTCGCGCTGGTTGGCTAGTGGAGTGAGAAGGTCAAGGGCGGTTGATCGTCGCCAAGGAGCATGCGGAAAAGCACACCCTTTCCCGTTCTGTCGATGCCCGCCTCGGCTGTCGTCAGAACCGCGTCCCAAGCCTCAATCTGCTCCTCATTCGCGTCTTGAGCGCAGAGCTCCTTGCGAACGGCGTCCCGTACGTCCACCCCTCCAACTCTTAGGGCGCAGTCGATCACCGCCGCAGCCATCGAGGCATTGCGCAGATTCATGGAGCTAAGCACGGCGTTGCGCCATGCCTCGATATCGCCCGAGCACCGGAACGCGCAGGCTAGGAAACAAGCAAGTGCCTCCTCATGTCGGCCCGCCTTACCTCGCAGGACACCGAGATTGAAATTCGCGAGAGGATTGAAGACGTCATGCGTGCGTAAGGCGTAACTCAGTTCATCTTCGTTCCTCAGCGCGTCGTCGGTCGCCGCCGCGTTCCAAGTCTCACCGGCTCCGACGCGCGTGGGCGCGATTGCCGTCTGCAGCTCCGTCTGAATC
>JANNFM010000272.1:0-8000 GCA_031379795.1 Alphaproteobacteria bacterium | reverse complement strand
TGGTGATATCGTAGCGGCCGCAATCCATCGCGTAGAGACGCACGTCCGGCTTCGTCTTCGCGACGACCGGCAACGCTGTAAGCGCCAGCAGCAGCGCCAGACCGATTTGGCGGAATCTCTTCCCGAGCATTGCGAAACCTCTCCGAATTTATCCCAGACTGCGCTGGTCAGTGAAGCCTGTCACCCCCGCGTCCATTCCGGCTGGCCCACGTCGTCCAGACGGGTCTGGCGGCCGTGCAAAGCGACCTCGCGGAACTGAAAGAGCCAGGCGGCGGTCGGCGCGTTGACCCACTGGCCCCGTATCCGCATCTGCAGGATCAGGTCGTCGCCATGAGGGTGAGACTGTCGTCGCGGTGACTTCGGGTGGTCAAGTTCGGCCAGGGGCACGCGCCAGGCCACATGCACCTCGACCGGGTCGGGGGTGACCGTCAGCTCGGCATCGGACCAGAACACCACCGGCGTCACCCGGTGTCCGCCGAGGGTTTTGAAGTCGTCCAGCTGGCCCAGCGCGGCGTCCCGCCCCAGCACTACGCCCAGTTCCTCGGAGGTTTCACGCCGGGCGGCATCGATCACGTCCTCGCCGGGCTCGATGTTTCCGCCGGGCAGGGCATAGTTGCCGGCGTTGCGGCGCATGGTCAGGGCGCGCCGCGTCAGCAGGAACGTCGGCTTGCCCCTGTGCGGCGACACCACGACTGCCACCGCCGCCAGCCGCAGGCCGTCAGACGCGATCTCACGACGCGGAAAGTCTGCGAGGTTGGCCGCGATCCGGGATCGCAGGTCAGAGTGCGGAAGCCCAGCCCAGCTCACCGGGCGTCGGACGAGACCGTGAAGCCCTCGTAGCCGTTGGCGGCCACCTCATTGCACTTGTCGCGATAGACCGGGAACCCGCCGATATAGGGCATGAACACGCGGGGTTTGCCCGGCACATTGGCCCCCATGTACCAGGAGTTGGCCAAGGGATAGACCGTGGTATCCGCGACCTCATTGACGTGGGCCACCCAGTCGTTCTGGGCCGTTTCGGTGGCCTCAATGGCGCCCATCTGGCGCGCGCTCATCCAGCCGATGCAGTTCGAAATCCACTCCACGTGCTGCTCGATGGCGACCGCCATGTTGCAGAGCACCGACGGGCTGCCGGGGCCGGTGACGATGAACAGGTTCGGAAATCCCGCGATCATCAGGCCCAGATAGGTGCGCGGTCCCGCCGCCCAGGCCTCACTCAAGGCTTCGCCGCCACGACCGCGGATATCGATCTTGCCCAGCGCCCCGGTCATGGCGTCGAAGCCGATGGCATAGACGATGGCGTCCACCTCATAGGTCGCGTTCGAGGTGCGGATGCCTTCAGGCGTGATCGTCTCGAGAGGCTCTTCCTTCAGGTCCACCAGGCTGACGTTGTCGCGGTTGAAGGTGGCATAGTAGCCGGTGTCGACACACAGCCGCTTGGAGCCGATGGGGAAGGACTTGGGTGCCAGCATCTCGGCCACCTTCGGGTCATTGACGATGCTGCGGACCTTGTCGCGGACAAACTCGGCGGCCGTCTCGTTGGCCTTTGGGTCCAGGATCAGGTCGTTGTAGGCCCCCAGCAGGGCAAAGCCGCCTTTTGCCCAGCGCGCTTCATAGGCCTCCTGGCGATCCTGCGGTGTTGCCTCAAAGGTCGGGATATCCTTGGGGTCGACCAGGCCGATGGCGAACCCGGTCTCGCGGGCCTCGGCGCGATAGCGGGCGCGATTGGCCTTCCAGTCGGCGACCACAGCATCGGGGATCGGGCCATTGTGGGCCGGCACACTGAAGTTCGGCGTGCGTTGGAACACGGTCACATGGGCGGCCTCGGCGGCGATAATCGGGATCGACTGGATGGCCGATGAGCCAGTGCCGATCACCCCCACCCGCTGGCCGGTGAAATCGACGCCGTCGCGCGGCCAGTCGCCGGTGTGCCAGCTCTTGCCCTTGAAGTCCGCCATCCCCGGAAAGTCCGGCGTATTGGTCACGGAAAGGCAGCCCGTGGCCATCACGCAATAGCGCGCCGTGATCTGCTCACCCTGGTCGGTGTTCACGGTCCAGCGGTTGGACGCCTCGTCAAAGTGTGCCGTCGCAATGCGGGTTTCCAGCTGGATATCGGCCCGCAGATCAAAGCGATCCGCCACGTGATTGAGGTATCGCAGCAGCTCCGGCTGGGTGGCGTAGCGCTCGCTCCAGACCCACTCATCGTCCAGCTCCGGCGAGAATGAGTACGAGTACTCCTGGCTCTCGATATCCACCCGCGCGCCCGGATAGCGGTTCCAGTACCAGGTGCCGCCAACGCCGGTCCCGGCCTCATAGATCCGCGCGCTCAGCCCCAGGCCGCGCAGCTTGTGCAGCATGTAGAGCCCGGAAAATCCGGCCCCGACGATCACTGCGTCCAACTGTGTGCTGCCTGAAGCGCCGGCCATCTTGCATTTCCCCAGATAGCGTTTGCCCGACCATACCCGACTTGGCGGCGGGTGCAGCCGTTTCGTGGCCTTGCCTTCCTTGAGGGAACTCACCGCTGGTGCCCGGATCACCGCCGGGCGACAGTTCCGGATCGGGGAAACAAGGGGAGGCCGCGCGTCAAGATGTCGGCAAGTGACCACATGGTGCCCGCCGCTGAAGGCACCGCCCCCCTTCAGCCCACTGGCTTCGCCAGCTACCTGTTCACCCAAGGGGCCTGGTTCCTGGCGTTCGGGCTGCAGATGGTGCTGTTCCCCTACCTCGTCCGCGTGCTGCTGCAGGAAAACGAGATCCGCTTTGGTCTGGCGCAGATGTCGATGCAGCTGCCGACCGTGCTGCTGATCCTGCTGGGCGGGTTTGTCGCCGACCGGACCGATACGCGGCGGACCGTCTTGATCGGGTGCGGCCTCTGTGCGGCGACGTTCCTGGGTCTGGGTATTTTCGTCGCCGGAGGTCACCTGACCTATGGGACGCTCATTGTTTACGCCGTGATCATCGGCACCATCGGGGCGTTCGTCACCCCGGCCCGCGACGCCTTGCTCAGCCGGGTGGCGCCGGGCGGCGTGCATCAGGCGGTAGCGTTTGCCTCGCTGGCCCAGTTCGGTGGTCAGATCCTGGGCATGGCGCTGGCCACCGTCGCACCGCTTCTTGGCATTCCCGCCCTGCTGTTCGGACAAGCCGCTCTGATGGCTGCGGCTGCGACCGCCGCGACCCGCATCAAGCCCCGCCCGGCCGGTGAACGACGCATCCGCGAAGGTAGCGTCCTGGGCTTTATGGCCGCCGAGATCGGCGGAGGCCTGCGCGCGGCCATGGCCTCGCCGGTGATCGCCCCGGTGATCATCTGCGCCATCGGCATGGGCATGTGTTTCATGGGCGCGTTTGCGGTGCTGTTGCCGCTGATCGTGCAGAGCTATTTTCCCACCGATCTCGTCGGGTCGGCGCGGGCCCAGATCGCCACGGCGCTGGGCGTTTTCAGCCTGACGTTCTGGGTCGGGTCTATCCTGTCGGCGATGGTCCTGCTTCGTCTCGGCCACATCCGGCGCAAGGGCGTTGTTTATCTGGGGTCACTTCTGGTCGGTGCTGCGGTCCTGGTGCTTTGCAGCATTCCCATGCCGTTCTGGCTGTTGTGCGGGCTCAACTTCGTCTGGGGCCTGGGCGGCGGCGTGGCCATGACGCTGGGCCGCAGCCTCGTCCAGCAGTACGCCCCTGCCGACAAGGTCGCCCGCGTGCTCTCGATCTTTACCCTCGGCACCATGGGCGGCGCGCCCGCCGGCGCCGTGCTGTACGGCGTCCTGGCGCACGCCATCGGCCCGCACGCCGCAATCCTGTTCCCGGGTATTCTGATGCTGGTGATCGTGGGCGGGGTGACGGTGTTGTCCCGGCTACGGCATCTGGATGAAGTTCCCGCGGACGGGTGAAGGCATTGGATTTCCTTGTGCGTCCGGTCGTGTTAATCTGGTTGAAGAAACTGGTTGAAATGGACAGACGATGATCACGGTCGGTGCCTTTGAGGCCAAAACCCACCTATCGTCGCTGCTGGATCGGGTCGCCGCCGGCGAAGACGTGCTGATAACCAAACATGGTCGTCCGGTCGCGCGCCTCGTCGGCGCCAACGATGCGGCGCGACAGGACATCGACGAGGCCATCGCGAAGCTGAAGGCGCTTCGGGCCGGCGCGACGCTGGGCCCGGATGGGTGGAAGGCTCTGCGTGACGAAGGTCGGCGATGACTGCCTTTGTGCTCGACTGCTCTGTGACCATGAGCTGGTGTTTTCAGGATGAGGCGCGGCCCGAGACCGACGCCCTGCTGGAGCGACTTCGCGACGATGGGGCCATCGTCCCGCAACTGTGGTTCTGGGAGGTCGCCAACGTGCTGAACATGGCCGTCCGTCGCAAACGTATCGATGCTTCCGGCGCGAGCGCACAGCTGGGCGTGCTCGCCACCCTGCCGATTACCCCCGACCCGGACGGCGTGGCGCAAGCCTGGCGTGAGACGTCGCGCCTGGCCCAGGCGGAGGGCCTGACGGTCTACGACGCGTCCTATCTTGAGCTGGCAAGGCGCATCGGTGCCGACCTGGCGACGACTGACAGTGATCTGCGGGCAGCGGCAGTGCGTCTCGGCGTGCCCGTTTTGCCGTAGTGCGCCGCCCTTTGCCTACCCCCCGACCATCCCCATCTTCTGCAGCACCTTGTACGAACGGATAACCCGCTGCAGCCGCTGTTCGCCGGAGCGGTCGCCTTTGTTGGCGTCGGGGTGGAGGCGGCGGACCAGCACGGTGTAGCGGGCGCGGATCTTGGCGGCGTCGGCGGTTTCGTCGAGGTCGAGGTCGGCGAGCGCATTGCGTTCGATCTTGCCCAGCCGACGCGCCTCGGGCGCCGGCGAGGTCTGGCCGGCCCCGTGGAACATGCCGAACGGGTCCTTGTAGGTCTGACCCTTGCCAAACTTGGCGGCGAAGGCGGCGGCCTCGCGGGAGGTGCGGCTGGCCTTCATGTCCCAGGTCGGGCGGCCGCCAGTCATCAGCTCTTCGGTCTGGCGGCGGCGAATCTCGGCCTCCGAGAGGCCGTGGAAGAAGTTCCAGTTGCGATTGTATTCGGCGGCGTGCGGCTGACAGAACCAGTAGTGCTCGTTCAGCATGTCGCGGGCCTTGGGCGCACGCGCGGTCGCGGCCTTGCTGCAGGCGGGGTGGTCACAGGCCCGCTCGCCCTTCTTCAGCGCGTTGACATCCTGCTCCGCCGCATCGTTTTCCGACGGGGGTCGGACACGGATATCGACGAATCTCGGCTTGTATTGAAACGAAGCGGCCATGGCCTGATTATGAAGCGCAGAAACTTCCCTACAAGAATTGAAGATGAAGCCAATGGGCGCCATATCTGAAAACATCCGCTTGAAACTTGAGGTGGCCTTCCAGCCGTCGCTTCTGGTGGTCGAGGACGACTCGGATCGGCACGCCGGGCACTCCGGCGCGCGCGAGGGCGGCGAGAGCCACTTCAACGTCACCATCGAGGCCGCAGCCTTCGCGGGCACGGCGAAGGTGGCGCGCCAACGGATGGTCTATCATGCGCTGGCCGAAGAGCTGGCCGGCCCGGTCCATGCGTTGTCGGTCAAGGCATCAGCGCCCGGCGAAGGCTGAGATCTGACGTCAAGGCGTCACGCGATTCGAGCAAAAGAGCTGCGGCCGCGCAGCCAGAACAATGGGGGATGTCCGCTTGAAGACCACGATCAACGTGAATGGCGAGGCGCGGTCGCTGGACCTCGACCCGCGCACGACCCTGCTGGATGCGCTTCGCGAACACCTGAAACTGACCGGCTCCAAAAAAGGCTGCGACCACGGCCAGTGCGGCGCGTGCACGGTGCTGGTGAACGGCGTGCGGATCAATTCGTGCCTGAGCCTGGCTGTGATGCATGACGGCGATGCGGTGACGACAATCGAGGGCGTCGGCACGCCGGACCATCTGCACCCCATCCAGACCGCGTTTCTGACCCATGATGCCTATCAGTGCGGCTACTGCACGCCGGGCCAGATCTGTTCGACCATCGGAATGTTGAGCGAACTGGGCGCGGGTGCCCCCAGCCAGGAGACGCCCCCCGGCGCCACACCGGTGCTCAGCGACGCTGAAATCCGCGAGCGGATGAGCGGCAACATCTGTCGCTGTTCGGCCTATCCCCAGATCGTCGCGGCGATCAAGGATGCTGCCCTGCTGCGCCAAGGCTCCGCAGGGTCCTCCGAAGCTCCCCTTGGGAGCGTAGGAGGATGAGGACCTTTACCTACGAACGCGCGGTCGACGCTCAGGCCGCGGTGAAGGCGGCGGCCACGACCCCCGGCGCCCGTTTCATTGCCGGCGGCACCAACCTGCTGGACCTGATGAAGCTGGAGATCGAGACACCAGCGCATCTGATCGATGTCAGTCGCCTCGACATGGCGGCCATCGAGGCCACACCCGACGGCGGTCTGCGGATTGGCGCAGCGGCCTCCAACAGCGCTGTGGCCGCGGACCCGCAGGTCCGGGCTCTCTATCCGGTGTTGTCGCAGGCCATTGTCGCCGGCGGATCGCCGCAGTTGCGCAACAAGGCCAGTGTCGGCGGCAACCTGCTGCAGCGGACCCGCTGCGCCTATTTCTATGACACCACCAAGCCCTGTAACAAGCGTGCGCCGGGATCCGGGTGCAGTGCGCTTGGGGGGCTGAACCGCAATGCGGCGATCTTCGGGGCCACTCGGGCCTGCATCGCCACCCATACCTCGGACATGGCGGTGGCGCTGACCGCGCTCGGGGCCAGCGTAGAGACCCTGACACCGTCGGGTCAGGCGCGAACCTTTTCAATGCTGGTGCTCCACCGGCTGCCCGGTGAAACGCCGGAAATCGAAACCCGCCTGGAGGCTGGCGAACTGATCACGGCCGTGGTGCTGCCGCCACCGCCGCCGGGGGGCCAGATCTATCGCAAAGTCCGCGATCGGGCGTCCTACGCCGGGGGCCTGGCCAGCGTCGCGGTGGCGGGCGGACAGGTGGCGCTGGGCATGGTGGCGCACAAGCCCTGGCGAGCGTTGGCGGTGGAGATGGCGCTGGCGACAGGCGCTTCGCCCGCCGAGGCCATTGCCGTCGAGCTGCAAGATGCCAGCCCCTTGGGCCGCAACGATTTCAAACTACCCCTGGTCGGCCGGCTCACCGCCGCCGCCATCAACGAAGCTAACGGGAACGGCGCATGAGCTCGGTTCACGACTGGACGCCCAATAACCCGATCAAGGAAAACCGCTCGGGCCTGATCGGCAAGCCGGTCGACCGCTACGAGGGACCGCTCAAGGTCACCGGCACGGCACCCTATGCCTACGAAGTGCAGCCGCCTTCGCCCCCGGCCTATGGCGTGATGGTCGGGGCCGGGATTGCCGCCGGTCGCATCTCGGGCGTGGATATCGCCGAGGCCGAGGCGACGCCGGGCGTGCTGGTCGTCTGGACGCATCTCAACGCCCCGCGCCAGGCGCCTCGAGGAACCAAGGTGCATCCGCGCAGCAGCGCCGGGTCGCGTCCAGCACTGGAAAACGACCGGGTGTTCTTCTTTGGCCAGCCGGTGGCTTTGGTGGTGGGAGAGACGCTGGAAGCTGCCACGGCCGGTGCGCACCGGGTCAAGCTGACCTATGCCGCCGACACGCCCGATGTGGATTTCCGCGCCAGTCTGGACCGCGCCGTCTCGCCCTCTGGCGAGGAAGACGCCGAGGTCGGTGACTTCGTGCGCGGCTTTACGGCCTCGCCCGTTCAGGTGGACGAGACCTGGGAAACGCCGATCCAGAACCACTGCCAGATGGAGCCCTGCGCCTCCACGGTCTGGTTTGAGGGCGAAAAATGCATCGCCCACACCTCGATCCAGATGGTCAAGCCGGCCCAGCACGGTCTGGCCGAGACCCTGGGCATCCCGCGCGACGACGTCCACCTGCTGACCCGCTACATCGGCGGTGGCTTTGGCGGCAAGGGCCAGACCTATGACGACCTCATCCTGGCGGCGCTGGCAGCCAGGGCGCTGGGGCGGCCCGTCAAGGTCGCCTACACC
>JANNFM010000248.1:0-1839 GCA_031379795.1 Alphaproteobacteria bacterium | reverse complement strand
GGACCGGCCAGGTGGGTGCCGACGCCGCCCTGCCCCGACCCCGCAGGTCCGCCGCAACGGCCTGCCAGGTCAGTCCGCCCAGCAGCGGGCTGTGCAACAGGACGATGCGTTCGGACACGGCGATATCAGCCCTCGTACCGGTCTTGGACCATCCGATTCAGCAGACGTACACCATAGCCCGTGGCACCATCCGGACTGGTCGGAACCGAGGAGGGCTTTTTCCAGGCTGTCGAGGCGATATCGAGGTGCGCCCAGGGCACGCCGTTGACGTAACGCTGCAGGAACAGCGCCGCCGTGATGGAACCGCCCGGCCGGCCGCCGGTGTTCTTCATGTCGGCGATCATGGATTCGATCTGTTTTTCATAAGCAGCCGGCAACGGCATGCGCCACAGGCCCTCGTTCTCGGCTGCCGAAGCGGCCAGAAGGTTGGCGCTGAGTTCATCGTTGTTGGAGAAGCAGCCCGCGTAGTCATTGCCGAGTGCGATAATGATCGCACCGGTCAGGGTGGCCAGATCGACCATGAACTTCGGCTTGAAGCGGTCCTGACAGTACCAAAGAGCATCGGCCAGCACGAGGCGGCCTTCGGCGTCCGTATTGATGACCTCGATGGTCTGGCCCGACATGCTGGTGAGCACGTCACCGGGGCGATAGGCGTTGCCGTCGGGCATGTTTTCCACGAGGCCGAGGATGCCGATGGCGTTCACCTTGGCCTTGCGGCCGGCCAGAGCATGCATCAGTCCTGCGACCGCGCCGGCGCCGCCCATGTCCCACTTCATGTCTTCCATGCCGTCGGCGGGCTTGATGGAGATGCCGCCGGTGTCGAAGCAGACACCCTTGCCGACGAAGGCGATGGGCTGGTCGGACTTGTTGGCCGCGCCGTACCACTTGATCACGGCAAGCTGGCTTTCGCGGATGCTGCCCTGGCCGACCGCCAGCAGCGACCCCATGCCCAGCTTGATCATCTCGGGCTCACCCAGGATTTCGACCTCGAGGCCCAGGGCTTCAAGCGCCTTCACCCGCGCGGCGAACTCCACGGGGAAAAGCACGTTCGGCGGCTCCGAGACCAGATCTCGCGTGAAGCTGATTCCGTCCGCCAAAGCCGCCAGCGGCGCGAATGCGGCCAGCGCCGCGTCAGGATCTGTCGCGGTGACTTGCGTGGTCTTGATGGAGGGTTTTTTGTCCGCAGCTTCCTTGGTCCGGTATTTGTCGAAGCGGTAACTGGCGAGGCGCACGCCCAGCGCGGCGTTCGTGGATATCTCCATGGCGCCGGACACTTCAACGCGCAGCGTCTCCAGGCCAGAGGTCTTGACGGCGTTGTAAGCCGTCGCGGCAGCGTTTTCCCCGCCGCTGGCGTTGAAGTCCGCCCGCTTGCCCGCACCCACCAGCACGAGACGCTCCCCGGCTGCGCCCTCGGGCGCCAAAATGTCGAGGGTCTGGCCCTTGGAGCCGGTAAACCGGCTGGCCGCGACGGCACGTGCCAGAGGGCCTTCATAAACGTCGCCTTCAAACACAATGCGGGCCACCGCGGCCTTGGCTGGGACCCCTGCAGTCGGGGCGACAAACTGAATGTCCATGGGTTGTCTCTCTTCGGCCCTAGTTTTAGCGGTCAAGGTCAGGTTGTGTGGTGCCGCGACGCATGGTTTAGAACAGCTCCGCAGCCGGGGCGCGTCAAAATCTCGGAGCTAGCCGTTTTTCACACGATGCGCCTGATAGATCGATACCTCCTTCGCCAGCTCCTCGGGCCGGTGGCCCTGGCCACTCTGGCGCTGACAGCCGTGGCCCTGCTCTGCCGCTGGTTCACAATCAGGTCTAGGCCAGCCAGGCTCTGGCTGAGCAGGG
>JANNFM010000222.1:0-15989 GCA_031379795.1 Alphaproteobacteria bacterium | reverse complement strand
GTGGACTCGCTCGATCCCCTCGGCGGAGACGTCCTCGCACTGCTGGGAAATCTACGGCACAGATGGGAGCCGGATCTCAACCGGGCAGGGCTGGTCGTACGCTGGGACGTGCAGGACTGTCCCGCGATCGAGTGGCTGGATTCCGCCAACGCCCTGCAGTTTCTGCGGATCGTGCAGGAGGCGGTCTCCAATGCGCTCACGCACTCGTCCGCCCGCGGGCTTGGCTTCGCGTGCGGCCCGGAAACGCGCGGTGGTCGTCAAGGCGTCAGGGTGACGATCACCGACGATGGCGACGGGTTCGATCACGACAGCCAGCAGAACTCCGGCAAGGGGCTGAGCAATATGGCGGCGCGGGCGGCCGCGATCGGCACCGTTTTCACCTGTCGCAGCGCCCCGGGCGACGGCACGACAGTGGAGATCTGGCTGCCCGAAGAACGCCGGCGGTCAGAACGCGCGGAGAGATAAGCGGACGGGATACCTATCCCCACCACCGATGAACGCCGCCGCATAGATGCCCGCGTCACAACTGAAAATAGCGGCGTGCGCGCGGGATTCAGGGTCGGGCCACCACCTCGGCCCCTTCCGTGTCATTCCGTGTTTTCCGTGGCCATCTTCCTCTTCGCCCACCCCGTTCGAGTGCCTTCTCGTGCATTCGAGGCAAATCCTTCCGGCGCCATCGCCTGCCGGATAGAGACCCTGGACGCGCCCCGGCGACTGTCGTTCTGCTGGGGCTTCCCGGACATCCCCGACACCTGGGTCGACATCCGCCTGCGCCGCATCCCCGGCGGCACCCACGTGCGCCTCACCCACTCCGGCTGGGACCAGTTCGAAGACCACGAAGGCGAGGCCCTGCGCGGTGGCATGGGGCGAGCCTGGCACACGGTGGCGCTGCCGGCGCTGAAGGCGGTGACGGAGGGGGCGGGTTAGCGCCCGGCCCTCTCCAGCGCCCTGGATCTGGCTTCGAACGCTTGCCCGCGCTGACCCAGGGCATAGGCGATCTGCCCGAACTGACCCAGGACGTTGTTGTGAACGAAGAGGATGTCAGCCGTAGCCCCTGTTCAGGGTTTTGGCGGCAAGCTACGCTTACAAATCGATCATTTTCTGATATCGCCCCGGTGAATTTTGGTCGGGACTTGCGGCAAGTTGCCGACAGGAAGCCTGAGCGTCCGACCGGGGCACTTGCCCGAATTCTGAGTTTCACGTCACGGAGAGATCACATCCATGAAGCCCCCGCTGTTTCGGAGCAAATTCTTCTGGGGAGTGGAGGATCACGCGGCGTTCAATCTGGGCCTGGATGCAATGCTGGCCGCTGCGCGCGTGAAGAGCGGCTGGTTTGCCGGGGACAACCTCATAGCGTTTGGCCGAAATCTTGGGTTCCTGAACGATGTCGCCTTCATGGCGGCGTTTCAGAAACACGCGAAGACAAGCGCGGAGCGAGGCGTATTGTGGCGCACCGCAACGGTCATCTGGGCCGCACGTCAGGCGCTGCGACGCGAGGGCGATTTCGTCGAATGCGGCTGCTACAAGGGAACAACGGCCCGCATCCTGCTGGATACGGTCGATCTCGGTGCGCGAAACTATTTCCTGTACGATCTCTTCGAACACGACGCATCGATGAGCCACAACGCCATGCCCGAGCATGGATCTGACCTGTGTCAATTCGTCCGCGACCGGTTTGATGACGCGCCAAATGTTACCGTCATCCAGGGCGCGGTTCCTGACAGTTTCGTGCAGGGCCTGCCGGATCGCATTGCCTTTGCACACATCGATATGAACAACGCCCCGGCCGAGATCGGGGCGCTTGACGCCATCGAGTCCCGCCTTGTCCCCGGCGCGGTGATCGTGCTCGATGACTTTGGCGCTATCCCCTACCGACCGCAGCACCTGGCCGAGACAGCATGGTTCGCCAAGCGCGGTATCTCGGTTCTGGAGCTTCCGACCAGTCAGGGGTTGGTCATTTGGTAGAAAACACGGAGGAAATCATTGAGATCCAGACCGTGTATGGGCCTGTCCAGTTTCGCGGGCGCGACACTGGCAGACCTCTGTTGCTGTTTATCTCCGGCCTGATGGCGGAGGAGAAGCAGCTCAATCTTGCTCAGCGGCGATTTCCAAACCTGGACGTCCTGCGATTGTTCCTGCCTGGCAATCACTGCCCGCCTTTGGTTGGCGTCACGATCGACATTTTTGCCGCTGCCTATTCTTCGGCTTTCGACGAAAGGTTTGCCGACCGAGAGGTTGTCGTGGTCGGCCTGTCTGTGGGCGCATTGGTTGCGCTGGGGCTGCGCTCGCGAGGTATCCGGGAGATCGTCGCGGTAGAGCCCATTCTGATGATGGACGAGGCCTGGCCGCTTAAGGACTTGAGAGAACAGGCTCCGCCCGGGTACGACGTTTTTCTCTGGAATATTCTGGGTATTGGGGCCGAGAGCACAGTGCCGAGGGACTATCGCCGACTTCTGGCGGACCTGAAAGTTCCGGTTCGTGCATTGTTGGGGGACGTTCCACCGCCAGAAGCACCCTGGAGTGGACCCATGCCTGGCATGGTTGGTCCGCAATCGCGAGCGGCGCTGGCGGCTCATCCGCTCGTTACAGTCCGGGATTTGCCAGGCGTCGGCCACAACGTCCTCCGTGATGCTGGAGTCCTTTTGGTTACGGAAATCCAGATGGCGGTCGAGCGAACGTTCGGCAAAGAGGCGTCAACACTGCACCTGACTTGACGCAAAGAAAGTGTTTCGCCGACCTTCCAAACCACGTTGGAGGTGTCTGCTCCTGAAACCTGGTGTTTCGTTTGCGAAGAGTGCCCGACGGGCGCGAAGATCATCTGATCTACCTATAGGCTCAGACCAAAATGCAGAAACGCGTGTTTCGGACGGCTGGTGGCGACATCTGGCTATGGGGTGAGGCCGGAGACCTGCGCGCCAACCAGCCCGTTGTACTATTCATCAACGGCGCCTTTTCGATCGAGCGACCCCGGTCATTCGAACTGCCGGACCTTTTGCCATCCGCCTCGGTGATGAACGCTCACCTGCCGGGCAACCATTGCCCCTGGCTGACGTCTCATTCCGTTGACGCGTTTGCGGCGGCTTATTCAGATGCCCTGGATCAAATTGGTCGTCCCTGCATTGTGATCGGAGCGTCCATAGGCGCACTGGTGGCTCTCAGTATCCGATCTGAATGGGTCAGGGGTCTCGTGATCCTTGAGCCGCCCCTTCAAACCGGAAAACTCTGGTGTCTGGTCGACAGCTTCCGTTCCAAGTTGGCGGCCTCGCCCGGCGATCTAGACCTCAAGGCCTTTCTCTGGAACGTTTTTGGCATTTCGGACATCGTGCACGAGAACCGGGACTACCGACCCCTCTTGGAAACGTTGAGTGTTCCGGGATGGGCCGCGTTCGGCGGCGTGCCGCTGTTGCCGCCACGCGCCACGCCATCGTTACCCAGTCTCGTCGATGAGCCAGAGCGCGTCTTGATGCGCGCCAATAGTCTGCTCAAGACCGAAGTGGTCCCCACGGTGGGACACAATGTACCGGGTCAGGCGATCTCCTACGTCCGGCGCTACACCCAGGACCTGCTCGACAGACTCATGCCGTCTGACTCTTAGGGCGACGCCACTCCGTCTTTTCCGTGGGTCCGAAAACAGCCTCGCCACCCTGGCGGACCGATAGCATAAGTCGGGGCAAGGCCTCAGCCCGTCTATCCCAACGCCCGCCAACCGATATCCCGGCGACAGAAGCCGTCCGGGAAGTGAATAGCGTCCGCGGCCGCATAGGCCCGGTCACGCGCCTCTTCCAGGGTCGCGCCACGGGCGCACACGTTCAGCACTCGACCCCCGGCGGCGCGTAGAGCGCCCGCCGCGTCGCGCCGCGTGCCGGCGTGGAAGACCTCGACGCCCTCACCGAGCGTCTCGGGAATCCGGATCTCGCCCCCCGCGCGCGGTGTCCCTGGATAGCCTTCGGCGGCCAGCACCACGCAGACCGCCGCCTCGTCGCGCCAAACCGGCGGCTGCAGTTCGGCCAACCGACCCTCGGCGCAGGCCTTGAGATAGGGCACCAGGTCGCTCTCCAGCCGAAGCATCAGGACCTGGCACTCCGGATCGCCGAAGCGGACGTTGAACTCCACCAGCTTGGGCCCGTCCCGCGTCGCCATCAGCTCCACGAACAGCACGCCGCGATAGGGGGACCCATCAGCGGCGATCCCGGCGAACGCCGGCTCGGCCAGGCGCGTCCGAACCTGCTCAACCAGTTCCGGTGTGAACACCGGCGCGGGCGAATAGGTGCCCATCCCCCCGGTGTTTGGACCCTGGTCGCCATCGAAGGCGCGCTTGTGGTCCTGAGCCCAGCCGAACACCATCGAGGTCTTGCCGTCGCAGAGCGCGAACAGCGAGCCGATCTCGCCGTCCAGGAATTCCTCTATCACCACCCGCGCGCCGGCGGTGCCGAACCGACCGCCGAAGGCGTCGTTGATCGCCGCTTCGGCCTCGGCGCGGTCGGGGGTCACAACCACGCCCTTTCCCGCTGCCAGACCATCCGCCTTGATCACATAGGGCGGGGTAAACCGCGTCAGGGCGGCCTTGGCGTCGTCCGCGGTCTCGCAGATCGCGTAGGCGCCGGTGGGCAGTCCGTGGCGATCACAGAACGCCTTGGTGAACGCCTTGGAGGATTCCAGCTGACCTGCCGCCGCCGTCGGGCCAAAGCAGGGAATGCCGGCCGCCTGCAGCGCATCGGCCAGCCCGGCCTCGACCGACGTCTCCGGCCCGATCACCACCAGATCGGCGGACATTCCCCGCGCCAGGGACAGCATGCCCGCGACATCGGTCGCCTGCACATCGCGCAGTTCACAGTGTTCCGCGATCCCTGGATTTCCCGGCGCCGCCACAAAGCGGGTCACCAGGGGCGAGGCGGCAATCTTCCACGCCAGAGAATGTTCGCGGCCACCGGACCCGATGAGCAGTATGTTCATGGTTTGCCGCTTTGGCGTGACGGCAGGATTGGGTCAAGCTGCGTCAACAGGACGGCGGGGGTCGAAAATGCTTAGTCCCGATGAAGGTAGAGCGGTGCAGGGACCCGCGCGGGAGGCCGAGCATCGCGCTCGGAACGCCCTGCAGCTGATCTCTTCGCTGGTCCTGCTGCAAGGGCGACATAGCCCCGATGCTGCGGCGGGGCCCGCCATGGCGTCTCTGCTGAAGCGCGTCGCAGCGGTCAGTGCGGCGCACCGCCATACGGCCTGGATCGAAGACCATGACCAGGTCGATGTTGCGGCGCTGATCCGGGAAATGGTCGGCGAGCTGGCAAAATCAGCCGGCCGTGACGGGGTGACAATCGAGCTGGATCTGGAACCAATCATTGCGCCCGGCCGGCTGGCAGCACCCGTGGCCCTGTTGATCAGTGAGACGATGAGCAATGCGCTGGGCCATGCGTTCCCCAAGGGTCGGACGGGCCGCATCCAGGTGGCGTTGCGCCAGCGGGCCGACGACGTGGAGCTGAGCGTCACCGATGACGGGGCTGGACTGGCATCCTCGCCGCCGGCAACCGGCTTCGGTCTGACGGTCGTTAAGGTAATGGTCCAGCAAGTTCGCGGCCAGCTGGAGATGACGGCCCTGCACCCCGGCTTCCGCATTTCCGTGACAGCACCCCTGTTGGAAGTACAATCCAGGCGTTGAAGCCGGACGACGGTGGCCGTAAGTCCCGACAGGCTATTGGTGTGGAGACTTGGCAACATGAGTGATCGGTTGGCGGCGGCGCAAGCCGCCTTGAACGGCGGACGGCGCGACGAAGCGATCGAACACCTGATCGCTGCGGTCGCCGAAAATCCCGCGCGCCCGGTGCAGGTCTATCGCGCACTGACCGTCCAGCTCTATTCGTCCGGCCGCCATGCCGAGGGCGAGACGTTCGGCGCCAAGGGGCTGGAGCTCTATCCTCGCGACTTCGATCTGTTGAATGTGCGCGGCGTCAACCTGCGCAAACTGCGCCGTCATCGCGAAGCCCTGACAATGCTGGAGCGCGCGACCCGCGCCGATCCCAAGAACCTGGGCGGCCAGCAGAACTACGGCAACATATTGCTGGACCTCAACGAAGGCGCCAAGGCCGAGGCGGTTTTCATCCGGCTGGCTCGCACCCATCCGCGCAACGCGGAGTACCAGCGCCAGCTGGCCCGCGGACTTTATCAGCAAGGCAAGATCGACCCGGCGCTGCTACGCTTTCGCCAATCGGTGACGCTGAAACCTGACAACATCGACGCGTGGCTCGATTTGATCGGCCTGTTGGGCGAAGAACACAGGACCGCCGACGCGGAAGCCCAGCTTGAGAAAGCCATCCAGGCCAACCCGGGAGAACCCCGGCTGCTGGAAGGCAAGTGTGTGCTGTTGCGCCGCACGGGTCAGGTCGCCGCCGCCGAGGCTTTCCTTCAGTCGCTGCTGCTGACCCATGGTGACGTGGCCTGGGTCCATCACCAGCTGGGCGTCATGATCGGCGAAAGGGATCGCGACGCAGGCAATGCCCTGCTCCGCAGGGCCCGGACCCTCGATCCGGCGCGCCTGGACTATGTCACGGCGCTGATCGAAAGCCTGGAGCGCACTCGCGTCGGTGACGAAGGTGGCCACATTGAAGAAGGCTATCAGGTGGCCAAAACCATCCTTCACCGCAAGGCGGAGTTCTCCGAGGCCACCACCAAGATCCTGTGCGAGATCTTTATTCGGGTCAGCGATTTTGACAGTCTGGATCAGGTGGGTGACTTCCGAAGCCTCGGGCGCACCTGGGCCGAAAAGGGACGCCATACCGCCCTCTTGAAGCAGTTGGCGCGCGTCCGAAGCGACGAAGATCGCGTCGAACTCCTGGAACAGCACCGGATCTGGGGTCGCGGGGTGGAGATCCCGGCAAAACGTCGCCCAGTCAAGCGCCCGCCCGCCCGGCCACCCGGCGGCAAGGTCCGACTGGGCTTCATGTCGTCGGACTTGCGCCAGCATCCGGTGGGCTATTTCGCGATGCCGCTGTTCGAACACATCGATCACGAGCGGTTCGAGGTGTTCGTCTATTCCTTCTACACGGGCAAGGAGGACTCAGCCCAGCGCTTCATCACCGACCGGGTGACCGCGTATCGCTGGTGGCCGGAGATTTCGATCGGTGATGCTGCCCAGAGGATTGCCGAGGATCAGCTGGATATGTTGATCGAGCTGGGCGGCTCGACCCACATGAACAAGCTGGAGGTGATGGCCTACCGACCGGCGCCGGTTCAGGCCAGCTGGTTGGGCTATCCACATTCCGCCGGGCTGGAAGCCATCGACTATCTGGTCTGTGATCCCATCACAGTGCCGCCCAACCTCGACCTGCTGGTCGAGAAGCCGCTGTTGATGCCCAGGAGCTGGATTGCGCTGGGGACGCGGTTCTTCTCCAACACCGTGGACATCAAGACGGCGCCGGAGTTGCGCAATGGCTTCATCACCTATGGCACCGCCAACAATCCGCACAAATACACCCGCGATGTCCTGCGCACCTGGGCCCGGGTGGTCGCCGCCACACCGGGCTCGAAGTTCGCGTTCATCCGACCCGAGGGCAGCGGCGAGAGCTTCCGCCGCAACCTGACCCAGGCCTTCGAAGCCGAAGGCGTTTCCGCCGATCGGGTGATCTTCCATGCGATTCGCGGCGCGCACCTTCCGTTCTACAATGAGGTGGATATCACCCTTGACCCATTCCCGCTCACCGGCGGCACCACAACGGCCGAGACCCTGTGGATGGGCGTTCCGCTGATCAGCCTGATCGGCCCGGCGTTCTATGAGCGGCTCAGCGCCTCGATCATGACCAACAGCGGCATCGGTGACCTGGCCGTCGACAGCCTGGACGCTTACGTCGCCGCAGCGGTGAAACTGGCCGGTGATCGCGAGCGGCGGCTGGAGCTTCGCGACTCGCTGCGCGACCGGATGCGGAACGGACCCCTTGGTCAGACGGAGCAGTTCGCCCGCGACTACTACGATATGATCTATCGCACGGTGCGGCCGGGCGGCTGAGTTTCAGCTGCGGAAGTATTCGCTCAGGATATCCGCCGGCGCGTCGCGAAACGCCAGACGTCCGTCGGGGCCCGTATGGGCCAGCCGGTTTGCCGGAACCCTGGCGTCCAGCACGCTGGTGCCCTGGCTGATCACGGCGCCGTCGCCCACCTCGCAGCGGCCGATAATGGCCGAGTTCGGATAGACCACCACGCCTTCACCGATCACCGGGATCCGGTCCTTGTGCCGGCCGATGGTCGAGTTCTGGTAAAGCACCAACCGGTTGCCGTAGGTGGCCTTGGCCAGCACGATGCCCACGCTGTGGCCGATGTAGAAGATCGGCGGCATGGCGATCTCGTAGAACAGGTCGATGCCGTTGAAGGCCTTGTTCATCAGGAACAGCCGGGTGGCCGCGTCGGTGTCGCCCGACTTCAGGAAGATGGAATTCGCGAGGAAATACAAGAAAATGCAGTGCTGAGATGACTGCAACACATTGAACTGGTCCGGCCTCCATGGCGCGCAGGCGTTGATGCAGACATGCATTCGCTCAAGCGCCTCGTCGAGGTGGGCGTCAACGGTCGCCCGAAACGCGGCCTCGCGACCATCGGGGACCACATGGGCGCACTGGGCCGTCAGGTAGCCGATCAGGCTGACCCGGGTGTGGTCGACCAGTTTCACGCGCTCAGCCCTCTCAGATAGTCGCCCACGACATCCTTGACAGGCCGCGCCTTGACGCCAAGGCCCGCGAGGCGCGCCGCCGAGGCATTGGGCGGTGGCGGCGGATTGGCGTTTCCCGTGAACCTCACCCGCCAGCCTTCGGCGGCGAAGGTTCCCGCGATGTCGGCGTTGGATGTCAGGTGACCGGCCGCGACGTTGTAGATGCCCGATCCCCCCGCGATGGCAATCAAGGCGCTGACCACGTCGTCCAGATGAATGTAGTCTCGGCGAACATGCGGGCTGGACTCCAGGGTCAGATCCCGGCCCCGGGCAGCCTTGGCCAACCATTCCGACAGGAACCCTGGCGCCCCGGGCTCTCCATCGTAGACATTCGAAAGGCGCGCCACCACCCCGCGACCGCCCGACCGGGCCAGCGTCAGGTTTTCCCCCAGAGCCTTCGACAGATCATAGACCCTGCGAGGATCGGCGGGATCGAAGACAAGCGAAACCGATTCGTCCACCTCTGCCTGGGGCAACCCGTCGTAGAGTCTGGATGACGAGCAATAAATCAGGCGCTCGAACCGGCCCGCCCGCAGGATTTCGCTGATCAGGCTGGCGTGCGCTTCCACGGCGTCGAACGGTCGGCGATCATAGTCGGCGGTCAGGCCTGCGCAGTAGTAGACCACACCCAGATCACGCTTCAGCAGTTCAGGGTCGCCCTTGGCGGGCGTCCAGGGCGACGCACCCTCCGCCGCCAGTCGCTGCGCCAACCGACGCCCCACAAACCCTCTTGCACCCACGACCGTGACACTCATGTTCCGCGCTCCCCGATGCGCCGGGCCGGCACCCCGCCAAATATCGCATAGGCCGGTACTTCGCCGCGCACCACAGCCCCGGCAGCGATCACGGCGCCCTTGCGAATGATGGCGCCGTCCAGCACCACCACGCCAGAGCCCAGCCAGACATCATCCTCGATAATGATGCCACCTCTGGAAGGCTGAAAGCCCTGATCCTTGATCATCCGGTCGCGGTCGGCGATGGCGTGATTGGTCGGGGCAAGTGTGCAGTTGGCGGCGATAGCCACCCCCACGCCGATCAGCACGCCGTTGCCAGTGTAGATAACGGTGCCGGAGTTGATCGCGCTGTCGGCGCCGATCACCACATCGCCGGATCCGCCGGTCGGTTTGATCTTCACGAAGCTGTCGATCATCACCCGCGGACCAATCTCGATCAGCGTGCCACGCACCGAATCCTCGATGTCGGCCATCGGCGAGACACGGGCCGTGGGGTCGATCCTAATCATCGTAGTCAGCGTAGGCCGCATCGGCGGGCGACATCAATGCCGGGACGTCAGGCCAATTGATTGCGAACGCCGGGTCGTCCCAGCGAACACCGGCGGCATGGCCAGGCGTGAAGGCAGGGGCAATCTGGTAGAGGACGTCACTGTCGGGCTCCAGGGTCAGAAAGCCGTGGGCCACGCCCTCAGGGATGAACAGGCCCCGCAGGTTGGTCGCAGAGAGTTCGGTCGCCGTCCAGCGGCGGTGGGTCGGACTGTCCGGGCGCAGATCAACAGCGACGTCGAACACACGCCCCCGCACCGCCCGGATCAGCTTGGTCTCGGCATGGGGCGCATTCTGAAAATGAAGGCCACGCAAGGTGCCCCGAACCGGATTGGTCGAGATGCTGGTCTGGATCGGCTCAAACCGCAGGCCTGCCGCCGCAAATTCGACCGGACAGTGCAGCCGGGCGAAGCTGCCGCGCGCGTCCGGATGCGGCTCGGCCTCCACGATCACCACGCCGGCGATATCGGTGGCCAGGAACCGCATCAGTCGAGGACCTGTGTGGTTGGAGAGGCGATGACGAACTGCCCACCCCAGTCTGTAATGAACGCCAGCTGCCGGGTGATCTCGTCCTTCAGATTCCAGGGCAGGATCAGCACATAATCCGGTCTGGAGACGGCGACTGCATCAGGCTTACGGATCGGTACGTGACTTCCCGGGAGGTATCGGTCCTGCTTGGCGGGGTTGGCGTCATAGGCTTCCTCAATATCCGCCGAGGTGGCGCCGCAATAGTTCAGAAAGGTGTTGCCCTTTGCCGCCGCGCCATAGGCCGAGATCACCTTGCCATCGTCCCGCGCGGTGCGCAGGAACGCCTGGAAACTGTCGCGAACAGCTTCGACCCGCGTCGTGAATCCGTCGTAGGTTTCGGGGCGATGCAGACCGGCGGTCGTCTCGGTGGCGCGCAGGGTTCGAAGCGCATCAGTCTCGACATGGCTCGACGCCTGATGGCAGCAGAACAGTCGAAGCGAGCCCCCATGGGTGGTCAACAGTTCGACGTCGAAGGGCCGCAGGCCATGCGCCTGCAGGACCTGCTCCACCGCCACCAGCGACAGGTAGGAGTAGTGCTCGTGATAGATCGTATCGAACTGGACCTTCTCGATCAGGTTCAGCAGGTGGGGAAACTCAAAGGTCAGCACGCCTTGCGGCTTCAACACATGCTGGAAGCCGCCCATGAATTCGTTCAGGTCCGGCACATGGGCCAGCACATTGTTGGCCGCCATCAGGTCGGCGCGGTCGCCACGCTGCGCCAGGGCCTGACCGGTCTCCGCATTGAAGAAAACCACATCCGTTCGCACGCCAATGGCGCGGGCTGCCTCCGCGGTATTAGCGGTGGGCTCGACGCCGAGAACCGGGATCCCGTTGGCCATGAAATGCTTGAGCAGGTAGCCGTCGTTGCTGGCCACCTCGACCACCAGCGAATCGGGGCCCAGACCAAACCGCGCGGTCATCGCCTCGGCGTAGCGCCGCGCATGCTCCACCCAGCCGGGGGAGAACGACGAGAAGTAGGCGTAGCTGTCGTCAAAGATCGCGTCCGCAGGCACCTCGTGGTCCGCCTGCACCAGGAAACAGGCGTCGCAAACCATGGTGTGCAGCGGAAACACCGGCTCACTCCCCAGCGCCAGTTGCTCCGGCGTCAGATAGCTGTTGGCCAGGGGTTGCAAGCCCAGGTCAAGAAACGTGCGGGTCAGCGGCGAACGGCAAAAGCGGCAAAGACTCATGATCGGCCTTCGTAGTCCGCGATCTGGGCTTCGCACAAGCAGAGCGCGCCTTCGCCTGCGGCCTGCCTGCGATACCAGTCCATGGTCAGCGCCACGGCCTCCGGCGCATCCAGCCGGCTTTCGAAGCCAATGGACCGTTTTGCCAGGGTGGCATCGATGGCCAGGGCCTTGGCTTCCAGGGAATTGGGATCAACCTCGTGACGCCATGCCTGGCCCTTGAGAGCGTCCACGCCCAGGGTCGCGAGCTCACCAACCGTGACCTCGGGTCCCCCCGGACGAGGCCCGAAGTTCAGCGCGCGCGGCGTTGCCGGGTTCGTAGCCAGGGCTTCGATATGGGTGAAGTAGCCAGCCAGGCAGTCCAGTACATGTTGCCAGGGCCGGGTCGCTTCGGGGTGGCGCAGCGTTACGGATTCCCCGGCACCCGCAGCCCGCACGATGTCCGCGACCAGCCGATCGCGCGAAAAATCCCCACCGCCGATGACATTGCCACCGCGGGCGGTGCCGACCGGGACTGTCTGGAAATAGCTTCTGGCGAAGCTCTGGACGATGATTTCGGTCGCGGCCTTGGAGGCGGAATAGGGATCCTTGCCACCCAGATTGTCACTTTCGACGAACGCCGCGCCGGTCTCGTGGTTGGCGTAGACCTTGTCCGAAGTGATCACCAGAACGGCCTGGAGTGTGGCATGGCCTCGCAGGGCCTGCAGAAGGTTGGCCGTGCCCATGACGTTGGTCTGGAAGGTCCCGATGGGGTCCTTGATCGACGAGCGCACGATCGGCTGGGCGGCCATGTGCAGCACCAGATCGAACGAACGACCAGCCAAAGCGCCGACGATTTCCCCGGGGTTCCGCAAGTCCGCAAGTCGAGAGTCGACGCGAGTCGCCACGCTGGCCTGTTCAAACAGACTGGGGGTTTGATCCGGAGCCAGAGCCAGGCCGGTGACGTGTGCGCCCATCCGGCTCAGCCAGATCGCCGCCCAGCCACCCTTGAAGCCGGTATGGCCGGTCAGCAGGACGCGCTTGCCCGCCCAGAAGCCGGGGTTCACCGCCGCCACGGTGCCTCGCCGGAGGCCCAGAGTGCCTCAAGCTGGTTCTTGTCACGCAAGGTATCCATGGCGCCCCAGAACCCGTCGTGGCGGAACGACATCAGCTGGCCGTCCGCCGCCAGGCCCTCAAGAGGCTCACGTTCCCAGATGGTGGCGTCGTCCGATATCCGGTCAATGACCGCCGGGTTCAGCACAAAGAACCCGCCGTTGATCAGCCCGTTGTCGCCGGGCGGTTTCTCGATAAAGCGCTGCACCTGGCCGGCGTCGATTTCCAGCGCACCGTAGCGTCCCGGAGGCGTGACGGCGGTCAGCGTGGCGTCCTTGCCATGGGCCTTGTGAAAGGCCGCCAGCTTGCCGATGTCGAGATCGGCCACCCCGTCGCCATAGGTCAGGAAGAACGGCTCGTCTGGGTTCAGATAGGGAGCGACGCGCTTCAACCGGCCACCGGTCATGGTGTCGGCCCCGGTCTCGACCAGGGTCACCCGCCAGGGCTCGTGATGGGTTGCGTGGTATTCGATCGAACCCTTGGCCAGATCCACCGTCAGGTCGGCGTTGTGCAGCACATAGTTGGCGAAATACTCCTTGATCACATAGCCCCGGTAACCCAGGCAGACCACGAAGTCGTTGAAGCCGTAGTGCGAATACAGTTTCATGATGTGCCACAGGATCGGTCGGCCGCCGACCTCGATCATCGGCTTGGGCCGAAGGTGGCTTTCTTCGGAGATGCGCGTGCCGAGGCCGCCCGCCAATATCACTGTCTTCATCGCCGAACCTTGTCGCGCGTCGCGTCTTCAAGGCCCGTCATAGCCGCTTGGCGCGCGATCCAGAAGCCGGAAGGCTTGCACAAGTCGCATTGTCGCGAGATGGGAGACCATGGCCGTTCTACCCCGCGTGAATTTCCTGATTATCGGTGCCCAGAAGGGCGGAACCACGGCGCTGTTCGACTATCTGGGCGACTATCCGGATATCGCGCTGGCGGACGAGAAGGAACTGCACTTCTTCGACGACGAGACCCACGATTGGGACGCGCCGGACTATGGCCCTTACCACGCCCATTTCCCCCTGCCCGATGCCCGACCGTGCGGCGAAGCGACCCCCATCTATTGTTACTGGCCCAACAGCCTGGAGCGCATTGCGGCCTACAACCCGGCCATGAAGCTGATCCTGGTGCTGCGCGATCCCGTGCAAAGGGCGTGGTCGGGCTGGCGCATGGAGTATGCTCGCGGCACCGAGACTCACCCGTTCGCCTGGTGCATCCGCGAGGGTCGCCAGCGATTGTTTGACGCCGACCCCTGGGGCCACCATCGGGAGTTCTCGTATGTGGAGCGAGGCTTCTACGGCGAGCAGGTTGAGCGGGTATATGGCCTGTTCCCGCGCGACCAGATTCTGGTGCTGACATCGGACGGCCTGCGCCGGGACCCGGCGACCGCGTTGGATGCGGTGCGGGTGTTTCTAGGGCTGTCCCCCGCCCCGACCCCCGCGCCACGCGAGATACATGTGGGGCAAAAGGTCGCCTATCCGTCCGAGCTGACTGACGAGGATGTGGCCTGGCTTCGGACGTTGTACGCCGCAGACAATCTGCGGCTGCTTGAGCTCACGGGCATCAGTTTTGGCGATGCCGCAATTTCGTCGTGAGGGTGCCGCAGGGTTCGTGGATCATGAGACGCGCCACGCTCCTCGGCCTCCTGGCTTTCGCTGGTCTCGGGCTGTCCGTAGCAGGACATGCAGCGCCTGAACGCCCTCGACTGGGCTTTCCACTGGCCTGTGCACTGGGGCGGACCTGCGAGATCCAGCACTATGTGGACCGGGACCCGGGACCGGGTGCCCGTGACTATCGTTGCGGCCCGCAATCCTATGAGGGCCATAACGGGATCGACATCCGCCTGCTCGACATGGCCGCACAGCGCCGCGGGATCGAGGTTCTCGCGGCGGCCCCTGGCAAGGTGGTGCGTCTGCGCGATGGCGTGGCCGACATCTCGATCCGTGCACCGGGGGCGCCATCGGTGGCCAATCAGGAGTGCGGCAATGGCGTGGTCGTAGACCACGGGGACGGCTGGGAGACCCAGTATTGTCATCTGGCGCGGGGCAGTCTCCGCGTGAAAACGGGCGACCTGGTGTCGGCGGGTACGCCGCTGGCGCTGGTGGGCCTGTCGGGGAATACCGAGTTTCCGCATCTGCACCTGACCGTCCGCCATGACGGAGCGATCGTGGATCCCTTTGCGCCGGCGGGCGGCTCGGCTTGCGGTGCGGTGGGCGATCTCTGGACACCCGCTGCGCGGGCCGCTCTGGCGTACAGGTCGGGCGCTGTCCTGAACGCCAGCTTTGCGTCGGGACCCGTGACCATGGCGAACGTCGAGACCGGGAGCGTAGCGGCACCCTCGCGGACCGCGCCCTATGTGGTTGCCTATGTGCGGGGGATAGCGCTGCAGGCCGGCGATGTGATCGTGCTGGAGCTGAAAGGGCCTGACGGCGCAACCCTTGCGCGGAGCCAGCTGCCCCCGCTGGATCGTTGGAAGGCCCAGCATCTGGCCTACGTCGGCAAAAAGGCACCGGCGACGGGCTGGAAGGTCGGCGCCTATGTCGCGGAGTACCGCGTGCTTCGTCAGGGCAATGTGGCGATCAGCCGTAGGTTCGAGACTAGGTTCTAGGGCTGGCCGCCACACCTTCAATCGTCTCGTAGAACCGGCGCGCGAAGACTTCGGTCTGGCCGAGAGGCCCTGCCAGGACTTGCTGGCGAAGCGACGCACGCAGGGTTCGCAGGCGTCCACGGTCCTGGGCCAGGATGATAGCCGCCTGTTCATAGGCTTCCGGGCTGCCAGTGCAGAGCTCCGGAAAGCCTGAGCTCATCAAGATCGAATAACTCAGGCGCTGGTGGAACCCATCTCCGGCCAGCGTAACGACCGGAACGCCCATCATCAAAGCATCCACAGTGGTGGTGCCGCCCGTGAGTGGAAATGTGTCGAGGCTGATGTCCACCTCGCCGTACTGGGAGAAATGATTCCCAGCAGCGGGCAACCAGTCAATCCGATCAGCGGTCACGCCGTATTCGCGAAACGCGACCTCGATGTTTTGACGGAAGATGCGCGATTTCACCTCGGGTCGGAGAAATGCAAAGTGGGAGTTGGGCGTGGCGGCAACGATTCGGGCCCACGCAGCCAGCACCTGCGGGGCGTACTTGTTTGGATTGTTGGCCGTCCCGAACGTGATGTGGGTCTTTCGGTCTGCTGGCAGGCCCGGATCAAACGCGGGATATCGAGCC
>JANNFM010000204.1:0-16915 GCA_031379795.1 Alphaproteobacteria bacterium | reverse complement strand
GTCGCAACCGGACAGGCTCCCCCCATGCTTCGCCCCACGTTGACGTTCGCCTTCGTCGCCGCCGCCCTCTGTCTTGCCCCCGCCGCCCAGGCCCAGATGACCAAGGTCCCGGCCGAGGTGAAGGCAGGTGCCTATAAACTCGACGCCAGCCACAGCAAGGTCACCTGGGCGGTTACCCACTTCGGGTTCTCAAGCTATGTGGGCCAGTTCCCGGATGTGAACGGGACTCTCAAGCTCGACCCCAAGGACCTGAGCGTCACCGACCTGCAGGTGACCATCGACACAACCAAGGTCGGCACGCTGAACGCCACCCTGGACAAGAACCTGAAGGCCCCGGGCTTCCTCGACACGGTCAAGTTCCCGACGGCGTCGTTCAAGGCCACCAAGGTCACCCGGACGGGCGACATGACGGCGGATATCGTGGGCAACCTGACCCTGAAAGATGTGACCAAGCCCGTGACGCTGAAGGCGGTGTTCAACCAGGCCGGCCCCAACCCGCTGGACAAGGTTTACTCGCTGGGCTTTGCCGCGACGACCACGATCAAGCGGTCGGAGTTCGGGGTTTCGGCCTATGTGCCGGCGATCGGCGACAACGTGACCCTGACCATCGACGTGGAACTCAAGGCGGTTCCGTAGGCGCGAGGGGCCCTGGCTCTTACCTCCCCCGCGAAGCGGCGGGAGGGGGACCGCCCGCCAAAGAGCGGGGGGTGGAGGGGGCGAACCGCAAGCTCGACGAATCGACCGGAATCCCTTGCTCAGCGATTGGGGCCGTCCCTCTCCACCACGCCCTCTGCGGGGCGCGGTCCCCCTCTCCCACTTTGTGGGAAAGGAAGAGCGCGGGGACGGTAGGGACTACCCCTTCAGGTCGGAGAACTTCTTGCCGTCGGCGACCAGCTTTTCCAGCAGGGCCGAGGGCTTGAACTGGTCGCCCATGGTGGCCTGGAATTCCTTCATCTTGGCGAGCACCTTTTCCGGACCGACCACGTCGCCGTAGTGCATCGGGCCGCCGCGATAGACCGGCCAGCCGTAGCCGTTGACCCAGACCACATCGACGTCGGACGCGCGGATCGCCTTGCCTTCGTCGAGGATTTTCACGCCCTCGTTGATCATCGGGAAGATGCAGCGTTCCAGGATTTCCTCGTCGGAGATCTTGCGCGGATTGACCCCCGATTTGACGATGAAGTCGTGGAGGATTTTCTCGGTGACCGGTGAGGGGATGGCGTTGCGGTTTTCGTCATAGTCGTAGTAGCCCGCGCCGGTCTTCTGGCCGCGGCGATCCATCTCGCAGAGCACGTCGCGGATGGTCTCGCCGTTGGACTTTTCCTTCACCCAGCCGATGTCGAGGCCCGCCAGGTCGCTCATGGCGAAGGGGCCCATGGGGAAGCCGAAGTCGAAGAGCACGCGGTCGACGTCCCACGGCATCGCGCCTTCCATCACCAGCTTCTGCGCCTCGCGCTGGCGCTGACCCAGGATGCGGTTGCCGACGAAGCCGGGGGTGACGCCCACCAGGACAGCGATCTTGCCGATCTTCTTGGCCAGCTTCATCGAGGTGGCGATGACGTCCTTGGCGGTGTGGTCGGCGCGGACGATCTCCAGCAGTTTCATGACATTGGCCGGCGAGAAGAAGTGCAGGCCGATCACGTCCTGCGGCCGCTTCGTCACCGAGGCGATCTCGTCGATGTTGAGGCCAGACGTGTTGGTGGCCAGGATCGCGCCCGGTTTGCAGATGGCGTCCAGTTTGGCGAAAATGTCCTTCTTGACGTCCATGCGTTCGAACACGGCCTCGATGACCAGGTCGACGTCGGCGAAGGCCTCTTCCATCGACAGCGAGCCGGTGATCAGACCGATGCGCTTTGCGGTCTCCTCAGGCTTCGCCGTGCGTGAGCGTTCATAGTTGCTGCGGATCGTGGCCAGACCCTTGTCCAGCGGTGCCTGTTGCTGCTCGACGATGACGACCTCAATGCCGACATTGGCGAAGTTCATGGCGATGCCGCCACCCATGGTGCCGGCGCCGATGATGCCCACCTTGTTGATCGGGCGGATCGGGGTGTCGTCCGGCACGTCGGGGATCTTGTTGGCCTGGCGCTCGGCGAAGAAGTAATAGCGCTGGGCCGCCGACTGGGCGCCCATCATCAGTTCGCCGAACAGCTTGCGCTCGGCCTTCAGGCCCTCGTCGAAGGTGGCAGAATTCACCGCCGCCTCGATGCACTTGATGTTGGCTTCCGGCGCGGCGAAGCCCCGGAACTTGCGCGCATTGGCCTTGCGGAAGGCGGCGAAGATCTCGGGCTTGCCCTTGGCGGCTTCCAGCTTGGTGTTGTTCTCGCTGATCTTAACCAGCGGCTTGTTCTCGGCGACGCACTTGTTGGCGAACGCGAGAGCGGCTTCCTTGAGCTGTCCTTCGGGGGCTAGTTCGTCGACCAGACCCAGCTTGGCAGCTTCCGGCGCCGGCACGTGGCGGCCGGAGGTCATCATTTCCAGCGCAGTCTCGACGCCGACCACGCGGGGCAGGCGTTGCGTCCCGCCGGCGCCGGGCAGCAGGCCCAGGGCCACTTCCGGCAGGCCCAGGCGCGCGGAGGGAACGGCCACGCGGTAGTGGGCGCACAGCGCCACTTCCAGACCGCCGCCGAGCGCAGTGCCATGGATCGCGGCGACCACCGGAACCTTCGAGTTCTCCATCATGTCCTGAACGTCGAAGAGCGAGGCCGTGGGCACGCCGGCTGCCGCGCCGAACTCGCTGATGTCGGCCCCGGCGATGAACGTGCGGCCTTCACAGATCAGCACGATGGCCTTGGCGTCCGAGGCGCCTGCCGCCTTGAAGCCATCATAGAGACCCTGACGGACCTTGCCCGACAGCGCGTTCACCGGCGGTGAGTTGAGGGTGATCACGGCCACATCGCCGTCGCGGGTGAGCGTGGTCACCGAATTGATTTCAGTCATGGGGCTTCCTCGAAGGGGCTGTCGGGCCGCGCATTGAAAGGTGTGGCGGCCCCGGAATTCAAACGCTTGTTATAGGCCCCGCCGAAGCCCTCCAAGTCAAATGTGCAACGCGACTTTGCAGGTCCGCCTGATGGGCTATGAAGGCGGTTCAGAGACATCCACACCAAAGGGAAACGCCATGGCTTCGAATCTGTTTTCACTGGACGGCAAGGTGGCGCTGGTCACCGGCGGCTCGCGCGGCATCGGCAAGATGATCGCCAAGGGCTATCTGGAGGCGGGGGCGGCCAAGGTCTATATCTCGTCGCGCAAGGCCCCGGCCTGCATCGAGACCGCCGAGGAGCTGGGGCCGCAATGCATCGCCCTGCCGCAGGACGTCTCGACGCTGGACGGCATCAAGGCCCTGACGGCGGCCTATCTGGCCAAGGAAGACAAGCTCGACATCCTGCTCAACAACGCCGGCGCGGCCTGGGGTGCGGATTTCGATGAATTCCCCGAGAGCGGCTGGGACAAGGTCGTGGACCTGAACCTGAAGTCGCCGTTCTTCCTGACCCAGGCCCTGCATGGCGCGCTGAAGGCGGCCGGCACCCATGCCCGCCCGGCCAAGGTGATCAACATCGCCTCCATCGATGGCATCCGGCTGAACCCGCAGGAGACCTATTCCTACCACGCCTCCAAGGCCGGCCTGATCTATCTGACCCGGCGGATGGCAGCGCGGCTGATCCTGGACAACATCGTGGTCAGCGCCATTGCGCCCGGAGCCTTTGCGTCAGAAATGAACAAGGTGGCCCGCGACCAGGGCGACGAGATCGCCAAGCGCATTCCCGGCCGCCGCATCGGCACGGATGAGGACATGCAGGGCGTCGCCATCTACCTGGCCAGCCGGGCCGGTGACTATGTGGTGGGCGAGACCATCGCGGTGGACGGCGGCGTGGCGCTGGCCAGCTTCGGGGGGCTGTAGGCGGCAGGGATGGCACTGGAGGCCGCAGGGCTGCCAGCCCACCGACGCGGTGTCATCCCTGGTTTGTCAGGACACGCCGGACGCGTTTGTCACAAGTCGCTGTGTAACTGCTGTACAGTTTAGCGGGCCGCAGGGCCCCGCCCCGGACGCGCCAGCCTTGCCATGGCTGAACCCGGCGGGGGCGGGTTACCGATTGAGTATAGTGTCACCGTATTTATCCCAAGATCTGTGGAGGCAGCGTGAAGGCTTTCGTCTGGATGGTTGGTGTCGTGCTAGCGTGCTGGGCAACGGCGCAGCCTGCCGGCGCCCAGACCGCGCCGACAGCAGACAAGGCGTGGTTTTGTCCCTCCAACCCGCCGATCGTTTCGCGTGGATCCGATTGGGCGAACGTCGGGTTCGATGCAAACTCGACCCGCTTCCAGCCTCACCCGGGGCTTGAAGCCGCCGATGTGCCGAAGCTGAAACTGAAGTGGTCGTTTTCAGTGGCCGCCAGCGGCATGCCCGTCGTGGTCGGCGACTGGCTGTTCATCAGCAGCATGAAGGGCCAACTTTACGCCCTGGACGCCAAAACGGGCTGCACGCACTGGGTCCTTGCGAACGCCCCCTCGCGCACGACGCCGCGGGTTTTCCGCTCAACCCTTTCGCCCAGCGGATGGGCCCTCGTGATTGGCGACCGCAGGACCAGCCTGCGCACCCTCGATGCTCAGACAGGCCAGCTCCTTTGGCGCAGTGAACGATTGGAGACTCACCCGGCGGCTCAGATGACCGGTGCGCCTGCGCTCGCGGACGGCCGCCTCTACGCGCCCATGAGTTCGTTCGAGTTCAACACGGCGCTGCAGGCAAAGTACCCCTGCTGCAGCTTTCGGGGCTCGCTATCTGCCGTGGATCTGGCCACCGGTGCGATCCTGTGGAAGACGCCGACGATCCGCGAGCCGCTCACGCCGACGCGCCTGAATTCGGCCGGCGTCCAGATGCAGGGGCCAGCCGGCGCATCCATCTGGTCAACACCGACCACCGATCCGCGCCGGGGCCTGGTCTACGTCGGCACTGGCAACAGCTACAGTGACGCGCCCACGGCCGGGAGCGTCGACTCCATCGTGGCCCTGGAGATGTCGACCGGCGCCATCCGCTGGAGTCACCGCTTCACAGAGACCGACAACTTCATCAGCGGATGCCCCCGCGCCGTGAAGCCGGCCAACTGTCCGTCGCCGAGCGGTCCCGACTTCGACTTTGGCGCCTCGCCGATCCTGTTCAACCTGGGGCGTGGGAAAGACATCCTGCTCGCCGGCCAGAAGTCGGGCGTGGTCTTCGGCATCGACCCCGATACCGGACGCACGCTCTGGACCCGCCGGGTTGGCGCGGGTTCAGAGTTCGGCGGCGTTCACTGGGGCATGGCCGCTGATGGCCAGCGGCTCTATGTGGCGAACGCCGATCTGGTCAACCTGGTGGATGAGGCCTTGCGCCCACAGGGCATCCCGCGGCGGCGGGTTCCCCTGCCAAAGGGAGAGCCCGGCCTGACGGCGCTTGATCCGGCGACGGGCAAGGTGCTGTGGCACGTCCCTGCGCCCATCGCGCCATGTCACTATGAGGGCGACCGTCGCGGGGATTCGGCAAAGGGCGCCTGCATTCGCGCGCAGGGTGCGGCGCCGTCGGTCATGCCGGGCGTCGTGTTCTCGGGGACGGTGGACGGCTGGTTCCGGGCCTATGACGCGGCCACGGGCGAGGTGATCTGGGCTAACTCCACGACCGCGCAAACCTACGACACGGTCAACGGTTTGCTGGGACAGCCCGGCGGCAGCCTCGACGGACTGGGTGCCGCGGTTGCGGGGGGCATGGTCTACACGATGAGCGGTTACGACGGCGCAAACGTGGGCGGCAATGTCTTGAACGTCCTTTTGGCCTTCTCCGTCGACGGTCGCTGACCTGGAGAGGGCATTGTTGCGACGTGCGGGTTTATGGGTAAGGTGCCGGCGTGGTCTTCCGGCGGGTTGCGGGAACTGGCGACCGTGCCGCCCTATCTGATCCGGTACCGGGTCAAGGCCGATGCAGTGCAGATTGTGCGGATTCGGCATGGGCGAGGCTGGGGTAGTGGATCGGGTGCGTGGGGTCGCATTCCGGAGCGGCGCTCGGCAGGACAGTGCGCTATGGGTTGGGTGTCGACCCGGTCCAGGGGTTCACGCCAAAGGGGCAGAGTGAATCCGGAAGTCGTGCGCGTCCCCATTTTCGGGATTTGAGCCGGGATTGGAGTGAACCCCTGGAGTGAGACAGGGAAATAAGGGACAGTTGGTTTGCGTTGTTGCTGAAGGCTACGTTGCCGTGGCCGTCAGCAGGTGGTCCTCAAACTCCATGGGTGACTGGTAGGCCAGGGCCGAGTGCAGTCGTTGGCGGTTGTACACGGTTTCGATGAAGTCGCCGATGGCCGATCTGGCGTGGTCGAGGTCCCGATACTGGCTGGCGTCGACCTCCTCGTGCTTCAGGGTCTTCATGAAGCTCTCGGCCATGGCGTTGTCATACGGACAGCCGGCCCGGCTCATGGAGGGCTGGACGCCAGCGGCCTCGAGGCGGGAGATGTAGTCGCCGCAGGCGTACTGGATGCCGCGGTCGGAGTGATGGACCAGCTCCCCGGCGAAGACCCGGCGCGTGGCCAGCGCCATCTCCAGAGCCTCCAGCGCCAGTTCCGCGCGCAGGTGATCAGCCATCGCCCAGCCCACCACCTTGCGGCTGAAGGCGTCCAGGATCACCGCCAGATAGACGAAGGCCTCGGCCAGGCGGACGTAGGTTATGTCGGCCACCCAGAGCTGGTTCACCGTCATCGGTGCCAGATGGCGGGCGAGGTTCGGCCAGACCCGCCAGCTGTGCCGCGAGTCCGTGGTCGGCGGCCGGAAGAGCGGCTTCCTCAGACACAACAGATTGTCTTCGCGCATGATCCTGAGCAAGCGCTTGTGGTTGACGCACCAGCCTTCGCGCCGCAGCTCAGCGCCCAGCCTGCGGTAGCCGTAGTAGCGCCGGGCCAGGGCCAGACGCTGGACGGCGTCGCGCAGCGCCGTCTCCTCGCGGAGCGGCTGGCTCTCGCCCCAGCTCCGATAGAAGGCCGCGCGGCTGACGCCGGCCAGCGCGCACATCCGCTCGATCGGTAGAACAGCCGTCGATCCCTCGCCTTGCAGGCCCGTCATCGCCTGGATCTTGGCGAAGACGCCGTCGCGCCAGGACCGATGCTCGGCCGGCGTGACGCCTCGATATGCCGCAAGGCTTGTTTGAAAAAATCCAGGTCCAGCGCTTGCTGGCCCACCTTCCGCTGCAACTCGGCGATCTGTCGCCGGGCTTCGACCAGGTCATTGGCCTTGGCCGCCACACCCCGCGCCTGCGCCATCTCCAGCGCCTCGGCTTTCGGCGGCCGACCCCGCACCGAGCGCAAACCCTCGGCGCCGCCCTGCCGCCAGGTTTCCCGCCACCGGTAGATGATCGTCCGCTTGACGCCCAACTCCAGCGCCAGCGCACTCCCGCTCTCGCCAGCCTCCAGCCGCTCGATCACCCCCAGCTTGAACTCACGGCTGAAGGTCCGTCTTTCCATCTTGGACATCTGTTCTCCTCGTAGAGAACTGTCCCTTATTTCCCTGTCTCACTCCAGGGGTTCACTCCAGGATCAGTGACTCAGGAATGTCCCGCTTTCAGAATTACTTGCCAAAGAGTGGAGTTGATCTTTCACCACTCAGCGCCGCAAGATACGCATAGGTTTGCAGCACGACTTGCGGACGAGTGAAGGGCTTAGTTTGACCGCAGACGATAAGGGTCGCATCGAGCAGAGAATCGAGCGGCTTCGGCAAAAACTGCTCGATCTATCTACGAAGAACCGGATGCTAAATTTCCAGCATCCAAAGGCGTCATGCCTACGAGTCGTCGACGAACTGCCCCACCAGCTTTTTGATGTTCTGCGCGAAGGAACAACGCTCACCTTTGAACCGCTTGCAGATCCAACGCCGAGGGAGATTGAAGCCTACAATGCGCCGCGCCCTGATCAGGTGCGGCGAGCCACTGAAACCAAATCGACCGTTCGACCTGACGCAGCCACTTGGGCCAGGCACTTGGGGGTCAACGTCAACTACGATCTGCCCGTCGAAACTGACGAGTTTGAACGGGACGAGCGGCACGCTGACCGTAAGGTACAGACACTCCACTTTCCCGACGAACTAGATGCCCGGCTGCGCAAAATTCGCTCTGCTGGGCGCACCGCGATCGAAGAAAGCGGCGCAAACATGCTGTATCTCGCATTCGGGTTTCTCGAATGGCGGGACCAACAGACCTCCAAGGCCCACCAAGCGCCCCTAGTACTACTGCCTGTAGAACTTGAGCGCGAGCCAATCCGAGGCGGGCAGTTTCGAACTAAAATTCGCTGGACCGGCGAGGAACTGCAGCCAAACCTCTCCCTGAAGAAAAAGCTCGAAGAGCTGAATATTGACCTCCCGACACTGGGGGAAGACCAGTCGCTTGAAGGTTATCTGACCGAAGTCACCCGCGCGATACGACATAAGGCGGACTGGACGGTTCGACGCTACGTGACCTTGGGATTGTTCGAGTTCGGGAAGATTCTGCTCTATCTTGACCTTGATCCTGAGCGCTGGCCATCGCACACGCCGCTCTCCGACAATCCGCTGGTTCGGGAGATTCTCAACGGTTCAGATAGTGCTGACGGCACGAGCGAAGACGGGCCCGCCTGGAACCCAGGTCCCGACGAGTCCGCGGAAGCCTTCAGGCATCGGGACTTGGCACTGGAGGTCGTGGATCGCGCCGACAGTTCTCAATGCGAAGCGCTGGAAGTCGCGCTCTCTGGCCGAAACCTGGTCATTCAAGGGCCACCAGGGACCGGAAAGTCCCAGACGATCACGAACCTCGTCGCCGCTGCCTTGGCACGTGGCAAGACGGTGCTGTTTGTGGCCGAAAAACTGGCTGCCCTAGAGGTCGTCCGTCGCCGTATGCGTGAACTGGGCCTTGGCGATTTCTGTCTGGAACTGCACAGCCACAAGACCCGGAAGACCGAGGCCTTGGACGACATCTCCACCCGGATTATTGCGGGCAGCCATATGCGTCCGCCCAAAGACTACGAGGGCGCGCTCTCAAGGCTGGCCGCTCGGCGGGAACGGCTGGCCACATATATCGACATTGTCAGCCAGCCTGCGGCGGGGTTTGCGGGGCTAAGCATCAGTGACGCACTGATGAAGGCCGGTCAGGCACGCCGGAAGCTCGGATTGAGGGTGAAGGCCGTAGAGGCGTTACGCCCGCTCTTTGAAACGCCGAATACCATCGACTGGGCAACGTTCTCGGACGCGAAAGGGCGACTCCGGCAGTTCTCGGAGGCCATTTCGGAACTCGGCCTTGAGGGTTCGGCTTTTGGCCACGTATGGGCGGGCGTCTCGTCAGCAAGAGTCCTGCCACACGACAGCGATCAGGTGGCCAACTTAGCCGTGGCTTGGGCGAACAGCATTGATGCTGTGGTAGCCGTTCTGGATGATCCTCGACTGAAGCGCTTGGCCTTGGCGGACATTGCCGCAGCGGGAGAAAGTCTGGCGGAACTCGGCAAAGTTCGGGCCGACCTTCTCGTGGCCGATGACACTGTTCAAGCCGTCAAGCAGAGCATTGGGCTCGATCCCGAACGTTCGGCATCTGGCGCTGCCGATATTACCGCTGTCCTGGAGGCTGCGAATCTGGCGCCTGTCGCAGACCTCAATCTGCGCAATAGCGCGCTGCTGAGCGAAGGCGCTGGTCCGCGATTGCGCAAGCATCAGGAGCGCCTCGACGCCCTCAAACGTGAGAGTAAGGCGCTTTCCGAAGTTTTCCGAGAGTCGGCACACAGCACCCACGTGGACGATCTGGAGGAATGGGCCGCGGCGCTGGCACAAAAGGGGTTCTTCGTAAAGCTTGGGAAGCGTTGGCGGCAGGCGGTGCAAGGTGCCAACGCCATCCTGAGGCCAGCGAATCTGACGGCCCACCCTGAGGCAAAGTCGACTTGGCTTCAACGACTCCGGACGTTCCAGTTCGACCTGAAGGCTCTTCAGGCGGACAACAAAGTGGAGGCCATGGTCGGTCCCGGCTTCGATCAGTTCAACTTTTCAACAGCAGCGTTTGTGCGGGTTGGAGACTGGGCTGATGCCGTGCGTGCACGCCTCCGCCCGCAGTTCGTCCAGCCGCTATTCGGAGCGTCGGTCGGAAGCATCGAGAGCCTTTCTACTCTGTGCGAAGCCGCGAGGCTGGCCAGTCTCGAGCGAGTTGCGGAACTGAACAGAGGAGGCACCGCTGAGCCGTCGTTCTGGCAGTTCGGGGTCAAGTTGATAGTCGCGCCCGCGATCGCGCCGATTGCGCGGGCGGCGAATGCGGATGCGACCTGGAAGGACCTGCTTCAAGTCGTCCGCGAATGTTCGGCCGCAGCACGCAATGCGCTGGATGCCGAACGCACTTTTGTTTCAGCAACTGGTCTGGACGCACACTACTGGTTCGGTTCCGACGGAAGACCTGATCTTCAGGGGATAGGCGAACAGGCACGGCTCGCGGCGGCGCATTCGGAGATGCTGTCGGCGTGGTTGGATTTTCATCGCGCCTTTATGGCGTCGAGTAACGAACTGGAGGCGGCGCTGGCTGTCAGCGGTGCCGATGGCTCCATCGCCCCTTCGGACATGCCGTTGGCACTCGATTTCCTGGTCTTCGACGCCATCGCCAGGGACGCGTTCGCTTCAAACCCGACACTTCTCAGTACATCCGGAAAGTCTCTGGACGTTCTTCGAGGTGAGTATGCGGTGATCGACGCGGAAGTAATGGAACTGAGGCGCGCTCACATCGCGGCCTCGCTCCTTACTAAGAAGGCACCGGAGGGACGGAATTCCAGGGTCAAGGCTGAGCTAACCGAAATGGCTTTGCTGCGTGCTGAACTCACCAAACAAAAGCGACACATTCCCATTCGGCAACTCGTGGGGCGGGCGGGAAAGGCAATCCAAGCGCTTAAGCCCTGTTTCATGATGGGCCCCCTTTCGGTCGCCCAATACATCGAACCCGGCAAGCTCAAGTTCGACCTCGTAATAATGGACGAGGCATCTCAGATGAGACCCGAAGACGCGATAGGTGCCTTGGCTCGTGGCGGGCAGGCGATCATTGTCGGAGATACAAAGCAGCTTCCACCAACTTCGTTCTTCGACCGTATTGCTGAAAGCGGCGACGATGACGATGAAGAGATGACCTTGGCGGAGGATGCAAAGAGCATTCTCGAACTATCTGAGGCGATCTTCACGCCTCGGATGCTTCGATGGCACTACCGTTCTCGACACGAGAGCTTAATCGCGTTCTCGAACAAGCATTTCTACAAGAACGAACTCATTGTGTTTCCGTCTCCTTCGGGGCAAGACGGACGCTTCGGTATTGGCTGGAACTATCATAACGAGGGAGCAACAACCAAAGGGTTGAATCCAGTTGAGGCGCGTTCCGTCGCAAAAGCTGCCGCTGAGGCACTTTTGCATGATCGGCGACGTTCGGTGGGCGTGGTGGCCATGAATCTCAAACAGGCCCAGCGGATCTCCGACGAACTCGCGCTGCTAGCCAAAGCAGACCCGATTCTCGCCAAAGTTTTGAGCGAAGCAGAAAACAGCACGCGCGGTGAGCCGTTCTTCGTGAAGAACCTGGAAAATGTCCAGGGCGACGAGCGCGACGTCATCATCATATCGATGACCTACGGCCCGGCGACCCCCGGTGCCCGCGTGCCGCAGAATTTCGGACCGATCACGGTGGAGACCGGATGGCGGCGCCTGAACGTACTCTTCACTCGCGCAAAGGAACGGATGGAAATTTTCACCTCCATGCGCTCTGGCGATATTGCTCCAAAGGAGGGGACCGATCGCGGATCCCGTGCGCTGAAGCAGTTCCTTGAGTACGCGGAAACCGGGCAGCTGGGCGAAGAAGCGAAGCCCAGTGGACGCGATCCGGACAACGACTTCGAAGACGCCGTAATCGAAGGTTTGCAGGAGCTGAACTTTCAATGCGTTCCGCAGGTCGGCGTCGCGAACTTCTATCTCGATATCGGGATCCGCGATCCCGGCGCACCCCATGACTTCATCGCGGCCATCGAATGCGATGGTGCAAGCTATCACTCCTCAAAATCCGCACGTGACCGCGACCGACTCCGCCAGGAGATTCTGGAAAATCTGGGGTGGAGCATCATCAGGATCTGGTCGACCGACTGGTTCCGCAATCCTGCTGCCGAGATCAAACGAGTGTCTTCGGAGCTTCAGCGCCTCATTGCCGCCAAGGCGGAGTATCGCAAAGCCTCACCGAAGGCGGCTGTTGTCGTAGTGTCACCAGTAGTGGTGCAGGGCTCATTGGAGCTAGCTGTTGCAGTACCTGAGCGGCCCAAGGCGCGGGCACCTGAGGGGCTGTCTCGAGATCAGGCCCGTGACGAGTTGATTGACCTTCGCGAGAACAAAATCAAAGTCACCTACCCCGATGCAGATCCTGCCCGCGGACTGCTGCGAAAATCCATGCTGGACGAACTATTGCGGAAACGCCCGAAGGACCACGGTGAATTTCTGGCAACGATGCCACTGGAGCTTCGCCAGAACACGGACGCGGATCAACTGAAAGCATTTGGAGAAACGATATTCGAGATACTGGACCGGACAACTTGACGAGACGCCGAAGGAATCCGTTCGCTCCACGGTGAATGCGGTACAAGCAGTGGACAAGGTTCTGGTGGACTCAAGTGACGCGAAACTCGGGACTTAGACACATTTCCGAGGCGCCGGCATTCTGGCAACGCCCCCTCCCGCCTTCGCCGTGGCTTCGGCGGGCAGGCCACCGCTTCGCGGTCCCCCTCCCCCGCCGTCTTCGCGGCAGGGGAGGAACTGGACGCCGCGCGTGGGATCGCCCCTGCCGTGGCCAACGCCGCGGTTTCACCGCCCCTCTAAACCACGCCGAGGTTCGCCAAGCTGGCAATCCCGGGTGACAGGGCAAAGAACCCGGGTCCCTCAAACTGCGTCATCCCGGACGCAGCGGAGCGGAGATCCGGGACCCATGAGCCCAGCGCGCCGCCCTGGGTCCCGGCTCTTCAGCCTGCTTGCGCAGGCTTGCGGCCGGGATGACGGTGAATTTTATGGTCTGGGTTAAGCGCTTTCAGGGCCGCGTCGCGGTCTGAACTAATCCCCCCCAACGCATCCTGCCACCTCCCCAGCCCGTAGATCATGGCAGGAGGGGGATCGTCGGCCGCAGGGCGGATGGTGGAGGTGGGTGACACTGCCTCAGAGCCTGATCTCTCCCTCTCCACCACCCTCCTTCGCACGGTGCGCTTCGGAGGGCGGGCCCTCTTGGCAGGGTGGATTCGGCGGGGCCCTGCGAAGACGCAGCGTAGCGGGGATCGTTTTGCCGTGTTCTGCGCTATCTAGGGCGTAGCGACGCAAGAGCCTTTCAAATTTGACCGAAACCAAGCCCCGACGTTTTCGCCTTCTGCGAGGGTTTCTGGCGCTGGTCTGCGTCGGCCTGGTGCTGGCCGCAGGCGTGGCGTGGCTGAACCGGCGGGCGTTGGCGCGGGATGCGTTGACGGATTGGCTGGAGGCGCGGGGCCTGGCCTCGGACGCCGAGGTCGAGGCGCTGGGGCCGACTACGTTTGTGGCGCGGTTGCGGGTCGGTGATCCGCGTCATCCGGACTTTTCGACGGAGCGGGCCGAGGTGCGGTTTCGTCCGACCCTGGGCGGGGTGAAGGTGGTTTCGGTCACGCTGCGCAAGCCGGTGCTGCGGGTTTCGTACCAGAAGGGTCGGCTGGGGTTTGGTCGGCTGGATCCCCTGGTGCAGGAGATATTGCGCCAGCCGCCCAGCGAGACCCTGCCGAAGTTTGTGGTGGATGACGGCGTGCTGGTGCTGGCCACGGACTTTGGCCCGGTTCGGCTGACCGGCGATGTGCTGTTCGACGACAACCGGTTGAAGACGCTCACGGCCACAGCGGGGGCGACGCGGCTGAAAGGGGCTGGGTTCGACGTCAGTGCGCGGACGGCGGCGCTGGGCCTGGTGACGACGGGTGCGGGGGTTGACCTGACCCTTTCGGCGGACGTGGCCCTGGCCCTGCTTGGCGAAAACGCGGCGCGTGAAAGTCAGCTCAGCCTGAAGGCCCGCCTGCCCTATCCTGACCTGAAGAAGGCCAGGCTGGATGGCCCGGTGACGGCGCGGGCGCAGATCACCAGCCAGCGCCTCGCACGACCGGGGCAAAGCCTGGACGGCGGCGTCGTGACAGCCGAATTCGCCGGCAAGGTTCTGGGCGGCCAGAGCGATCTTGCCGTGCTGGGCCAGATGACGACCGCGCTGACGGCAACGTCCGGTCAGTCCGGCGACGCTGTGGCGAAGGCTGTTCAGCTTATGGCCAAGGCCCCGGACCTGGCGTGGACGCGCAAGGGTGGCGACCGGGCATCGGCCACTCTGGACCTGACGGGGGGTGTCGAGACCCTGTCGGCGGGCGACCTTCACCTGTCGACCCTAACCGTCCGCGGCGCTGGTCCCGTGGCGTTGAGCGCCTCAGGCGCGAGCGCCAACCTGACCGGTAGCGCCGATCTGCGCGGCGTATGGCGCGGTGGCGCGGCGCCGACCACGCTGGATACGGCGCAGATGGTCGCCATCAAGCGGGCCGCGCGGGGATTTCGCGTCACGGCACCGGGCTTCAGGGTGGCCTATGACAACGGCTTGAGCGTCGGCCTGACGAAGACTGCCGTGCTGATCCCCGATCGCGGTGGCACCGTTCGACTGACGGCGCGCTCGAAGCAGCCCTTGCTTGGCCCGAGGGGCGGGGCGTTCCGGATTCAGACCGAGGGCGGCGGCCTGCCGGTGGTGGATGCCGATGTCACGCGCCTGGCGTTCGCCGACGGGGTGACAACGGCCAGCGGTCGACTGCGGGCGAATGTCTCAGCCGGGCCGGTTGAAAGCGGCGATATCGATGCGTCGGGCCGTCTGGTGGTGAAGTCGGGCGGGGTCAGCTTTCTGGCGGATCGCTGTGTGGCGTTGAAGGCGCGGCAACTGGAGTTCGGCGCCAACGACATCGAGGCACCGTCTGCGCGGCTTTGTGCCACCGGTGGCCCGTTGTTTGCGGCCAAAGGCGGTGACTGGCGACTGGCCGGTCGCCTGGAGGCGGTGACCGCGCGGGTGCCGTTTGCGCTGGCGCAGGTTGACGCGGGAACGGCCACGCTCACGGCCACGTCGCGGCGGGGTCGCCTCAACGTCAACACGCGCGTCGGGTCTGCGCGCCTGCGTGACCTGAGCCCCGAGGCCCGGTTCAACCCGGTCGTTTTGAGCGGTGACATCGGGTTCGCGAAAGACCTCTGGAAGGCCAAGCTGGCGGCGCGGTTGCCGGGCGGACCGGCTATCGGGCGCGTCGCGGTGACCCACGACATGGGGCTGGGTTTTGGACTGGCGGTGATCGACACCGACATGCTGCGGTTTGCGCCGGATGGCCTGCAGCCATTGCAGCTGTCCCCGCTGGCCTCGGCGGTGGGCTCACCGGTGGTGGGATCGGCGCGCTTCCAGGGTCGGTTCGAATGGGCCCGGCAGGGGGCCAGCAGCAGCGGTTCGCTGAACATCCCCGGCCTCGACTTTCAGAGCGCCGCCGGTGCGGTTGAGGGTCTGAAGGGCAATATCGTCTTCTCCAGCCTGGCCCCGTTGGTGGCCGCGCCGGGGCAGGAGCTGGAGATCGCGCGCGTCGGGGGCGTCCTGACCTTCACCGACCTCCGCGCGCGGTTCGGACTGGCCGACAACCTGCTGAAGATTGCCGGCGGCGAGGCCCTGGTGGGCGGCGGCAAGGTCCGCGTGGAAAGCCTGGAGTATCCCCTGACTCCGGACGCGCCGACCCGGGGCGTGCTGATCTTTGAGGGGGTCCAGTTGCACGATCTGGTCGAGGCCTCACCCTTCGGCGACAAGATGGAGCTGGACGCCAGGGTCAGTGGCCGGATGGCGTTCGAGACCCGCGATGGCCGCGTGCGCATCATCGGCGGTGACCTCAAGGCGGATCAGGCAGGCCGGATATCCATCGATCGGGTGGCGCTGACCGGGGTGCAGGCCGACGGCGCGGTGCCGGTCGTGGCGACCGCGAACGACACCTTCACCGACTTTGCCTATCAGGCGATGGAGAACCTGGCGTTCGACAAGCTGGACGCCACCCTGGCCAGCCGGGACGACGGACGGCTGGGCGTGCTGTTCCATATCGTCGGCCGCCACGACCCGCCGCAGAAACAACGGATCCGTTTGAGCATCATGGACATTATCCAGAAGCGCTTCATCGGCCGAAAGTTACCCCTGCCGTCGGGAACCGGCGTAAACCTGACGCTGGATACGACCCTGAACCTGGACGACCTGCTGGCCGACTATGCTGAATATCGCCGTTTGCACAATTCAGCTCCCGTTCAGCCGTAGAGCTTCACATTGGAGACCATGATGAGAAACGCGACCACTGAGGGGACACCCACATGAGAGCATCGCTGATTGCGCTGGCCGGCCTGACGATTGTCGGCCTGGCGGCGTGCACGCCCACCGTAAGGGTCGAAGTGGCCCCGATCACGATTTACGCCAAGCTGGACGCCAATGTCCGGCTGCAGCTGGACGAGGACGTGAAAGCCTTGATCAGCAAAAACCCGAACCTGTTCTAAGGGGGACATGACCATGCAGGGACGTGACTTCTTCAACGTTGGTGCCGCCGTGATGGCCGCGCTGGCCGTAACTCCAGCCGCCGCGGTGGCTATGGACACCAAGGCCGCCGTCGACGCCGCCAAGACCGCCGGCATCGTCGGCGAACAGGCCGATGGCTTCCTGGGCTTTGTGAAGCCCTCTTCGGATCCGGCGCTGAAAGGCGCGGTTCAGGAGATCAACGAGGGCCGCGCCGCGCTCTATCGTCAGGCCGCCGCCAAGAACGGCGTCTCGGTCGAGGTGGCGGGCTCGTCGGCATACACCACCGTGGTGCAAGCCCGTATCAAGCCGGGTGAACACTACAAGCCCGCCAATGGCGGCTGGATGGTGAAG